>JBFMGN010000256.1:0-5353 GCA_040752435.1 Spirochaetota bacterium | reverse complement strand
GCCCATATCCCCTGGACTCCCGTTCTTACGGGATTAATGCCCGGAATACAGATAGTGATCCTTCTTATCGGCCTCCTGTTTTCACTGGATTACGGGTATAAGCTTTCAATTCGCACCTATGGAGATGAAAGTGAAGGAAGGCGGGGGTGGATGCCTATGGCCTGTTTTTTAATCGGTTTAACATTATTTTTTATCTGGTTATTTGTGGGGTAAAACAATCATGGAAAAACGGGAAATTCTGGCCATTATTCTGGTTATCTTAAGTACTGTTGTTACCATTGCCGTTGTCTTCGGTGTTCAGATTGCGAGAGAAGAGAATATTATTACCCTTATTGCCCAGGCTCCGGAGAAAGGTAACTTCTCTCCCCAGGTCATAAAGGCTGAAAAGGGGAAGGAAATTAATCTGGTCATCAGAAACGTCGATGTTGTCTCCCATGGATTTTACATACCTGCCCTGGATCTCCTTATTCGGGAAATAAAGGCGGGGGAGGTCAAAGCGGTGAGTTTTACCTTTGATAAGGAGGGTGATTATACCTTTCTCTGTTCCGTATGGTGCAGCGACTACCACATGCAGATGAGAGGGGAAATTCATGTCAGATAGGCGGAAAAAAATAAAGCGGTTTCTTCCGTTTATTATCACAGGCGGAATATTCCTCATCCTGGGCGGTGCGGCGGTTTTCATATTCAATATTGTAACAGAAGCATCGCGAAAGCCCGTTACTGGTTTCCTGAATTTTGAAAACACCGGGGTAGACCATCCCGACGTCGCCGGGAAACAGGTCCTGGAGCGGATTGAGCTCCTTGAACCGAAAAAAGCCTTCAACTTTACCCTGATAAATTGGGATCGAAGACAGGTAAGTCTTGAGGATTTCCGGGGTAAACTGGTATTAGTCGGTTTTATCTATACGAACTGCCCCGACGTCTGTGGGTTACTCACCCAGCACTTTAAATATATTCAGCGGCGGTTTGACAAGTTGATCTCCGAGGATCTGGAACTGGTATTCATTACAACGGATCCTGTCCGGGATAATCCTGAAAGGATTGCGGCCTACACCAAAGGGTTTGAAGGACGATGGAGCTTTTTAACGGGAACAGAAAAAGAGCTGCAGGAAGTGTGGGATGCGTATAAGGTCTTTGTCAAGGAAGGCAGGGCGGGAACCGACCTGGTGTACCATACCTACATGGTTGCACTAATCGACCGGGAGGGAATGATCCACTACAGATATGTCGGTCTGGTTGATCCGGAAGAGACCATTATCAAGGATATCCAGTATCTCTTAAATAAAGGCTAGCTTAAATTGCGGTTTATAACAAAATTTAAAATCAATAGGAGGTATAGAATGAATAAGGTAATGAACTGTCTTCTTTTTGCAATTGTGGTGCTTCTGGTTTTTGGTTCCTGCGCCAGGAAACCGGAAACCACCGCCCAGGTGAAAGAGTTAGTTCCCGGACTAAAACGGTTATCCGGCCCCTTTAAAAGAATTTCCGATCTGGAGACAGAAGCCGCCAAAGCCCTGGGAAATCCCGATGTAACCGTTACCGTCGATGCATCAACGTCAAAGTTTACACCTGATCGAATTACGGTTAAACAAAATCAGGTGGTAAAACTGATTTTGAAAGGCACGGATGACGGTGATTTGCCGAAGATAACCGCCTTGCGGGAGTTCAGCGGCCATGGATTCCACGTGTTTGGACCTTACGATATCTGGGTGACGGGCTTAAGAGCCAACGTAGTAAAGGAAATTATTTTCAAGGCAACAGTGGCCGGGGAATTTGAGTTTGAATGCCCGGTATTTTGCAGCGTTGATCATTATAAAATGCGGGGCAAGCTGATCGTTGAGCCGATATAGCCCCGGTTTCGTTTAGGCGGAATGGAATTGTATCACAAGGAGGAGGAAAATGAACAAAATACAAATTAACAGGTTGTTGATTTTGGCTTTTATGGCTTTGGCTTTACCGGCTGTGTTTATCGGATGCGGAGCGGGAAAGGAACCTCAAACTGCCGGAAATCCTTACAACCGGCCGTACCCCATGCCTCATCAATATTGGAAGCAGAACGATGAGTTTTACGTTTTTGCCAGCGGCGGCCAGCAGGGCGGGTTCTTTGTCTATGGCATTCCATCTATGAAACTCCTGTCGGAGATTCCGGTTTTTGAAACCGGTGCCCGCTGGGGTTGGGAAGAGACAAATCCCGAAGTAAGAAAGATGCTGACAAATCCGTGGACAGGCAAGCTGGAAACTCGCGGGGATGCCCATCATCCCATGTTGAGCAGGACCAAAGGTGTGTATGACGGCCGATGGATATTCATAAACGATAAACTCCATGCCCGGGTTGCCAGGATTGATTTATCAACCTTCAGAACATCTCAGATAGTCTGGATACCGAATGTAGAGGGCGGCCTCCACGGTGAGCACGTAAGTCCGAATACCGATTTAATTGTAGCGAATATCGAGGTAGAGCAGTATCCGGATCAAAAGATAATCGACCATCTCGGCCTGAAAGTCGACATGGTGAAAGGACCCTACGTTTCCGCTATTGCAGGCATAGATGTAGAGCCGGACGGAACCATGAAGAATGCATGGCAGGTGTGGGGTCCCTGGCAGTACGACATGATACGAATCGGCTGGGGAGTCATGGACGGCTGGATCGTAAACACCTCGTACAACACGGAAAGGGCCACCAACACCGTAGCCATGTTTCAGAGAACGGAGGATTATGTTTTTTTCTGGAATATTGAAAGCATAAAAAAGGCTATTGTTGAGAAAAAATACATTACCACGAAAATGGCCCCCGATGTTCCCGTAATTTCATGGAAAG
This sequence comes from Spirochaetota bacterium, assembly GCA_040752435.1. Classification (GTDB taxonomy): domain Bacteria; phylum Spirochaetota; class Spirochaetia; order SPDA01; family JBFMGN01; genus JBFMGN01. The sequence continues at coordinate 2,535 of JBFMGN010000256.1, read as the reverse complement.
ATGTGGAGGTTTATGCCGTTCCCTGTCCATTAAATCCTCATGGAGTGGATGTATCCCCAACCGGAAGGTACGCGCTGGCAGGCGGCAAAGCCACGACCCTGGTGAGGACTTTCGATTTTGAAAAGATCAAGGAGGCCATTGCCCAGAAAAAGTTTTCCGGTGAAGAGTTCGGCGTTCCCGTAATTGACAAGCAGTCAGTTTCTATGGATGTGGATGCAGGGCTCGGACCGACCCACATTGAGTTTGATAATAAAGGTTTTGCCTATGCCGGGTTTTTCGTTGATTCCGATATAAAGAAAATCGCCCTGGGTGAACCCTATAACGAAAAAAATAAATCAGAGGCAGGCGAAGTACTGGAGGCTATCCCGGTCCACTACTCCGTCGGGCATCTTTTAATACCAGGCGGCGATACCGCTTCTCCCTATGGAAAGTATTTAATTTCCATGAATAAACTTACAAAAGATAGTTTTATAAATCATGGACCGCTCTTTACGGAAAATCACGAGCTGTTCAATATAGAGTCCGGTACCGCCATGCTGGTGGACCAGATGCCGTTACCGCCGGAAACACACTATTCCCAGGCAATTCCGGTTGAGCTGATCGCATCCAGGATAAAAACCACCTATGCTTTGCCGCAGGTGGTGGACAAACCGAGCGTGGAGTATGATTACAAAGCCAAGGAAGTTCGGGTAAAGATGACTGCGGTAAGATCTTTCTTTAATCCTGACTATCTCACCATTCCTGAAGGATGGAAGGTAAAAATCAAGACCACAAATATAGAAGAGTCCATGGATATCACTCACGGTTTTGCCTTAACCGGCCACGATGTGGTCGAATCCATCGACCCCGGGGAAGTTAAGGAGATAGATTTTGTGCCAAAGGGGAAAGGTGTATACTGGTACTACTGCATCTGGTTTTGCAGCGAGCTTCACATCGAAATGCGGGGCAGGATGATTGTTATCCCGGAGAAAGAGTGGGATAAATCCAAGGAATGGAAACCACCGGCTGTATAATCTAAAAATAGAAGGCGGCCGGTTTGCCCGTGAATTATATTTTAGCCGGCCGCTTATTTTAAGGATCAAATATGAATATAAAAAGAGCTATGTTTCTTATCGCCGGTGCATTTCTGATTGTTGCAATATTTCTCCCGTTCCTGGGGATCAGTTTAAAATCTCCCCAATATCCAACCCGCAATCCTAAAATCCTCCTGTATGTTCACTCCCTCCGGGGAGATATAAAAGAATGGGAGATTTTGGGGAGGTACATTGGGATTAATGCAAATCCGAAATTGCCGGAGTTTGATTTCAAAATTTTTATTTTCATATTTGCAGGACTGGCAATCATGTTGGGTATCGCTGCCTTTTTAGGCGACAGATGGAAAAAAGCCGCCAGTATTGCCCTTATTATTGCCAGCCTTATTATAGCCGGTTGGGCCCAGTATAAGCTTTACCAGCAGGGGCACACGCTTGACCCGGCTGCGCCGCTGCGTACTGTTGCCAAACCGTTTACCCCGCCCCTATTCGGAATTACCAGGATTCATAAGATTACGATTTACCACTATCCGCATCTCGGTTCCGCTCTTTTAGGCCTTACAATCGCATCTACAGTGTATGCTGCCTGGCTGCATAAGTCGCCCGGCAAATCCTGACAACCCTGACAGTTCTTTTGCGGCGTCAGCCGCAATGGGATTTTAAAGGGATGGTGATTTTGAATTGACAGCCTGACCCTTCGAGGTTTTTAACCGAAATATTACCATTATATTTTTTAATTATCCCATAACTGACGGATAATCCGAGACCCAGGTTTTCCCGGCTGGCCTTTTTGGTTGTATAAAAGGGGAGAAAAATATCACCGGGGTTGTTTCCTTTTATTCCAGAACCGGTATCCCGAAAAGTAATCACAATAAACTCCGAGTTGTTTGATTTGTTTTGCGTTGTGGTAATATAAATATTGCCTCCACCAGGCATAGCTTCGAAGCTATTTTTCATTAAATTAAGAATTACCTGCTTTATCTCATTTTTATCTGCTTTCATTTTAATAACATTTTGCGAGGTCTTGAAATTAACCTTAATATTTTTATTCCTGGCATTATATTTAACAAGATTAATCATCCTTTTAAATAATTCATTTAAATCAATTTCTTCGTCGCAGATCGTATTGCTATCTGAAAAGGTTATAAGATTACTGACTATATTGGAAATATAGGTTATTTCTTCATTTAAATTATCAACTGTTTCTTTAAGAATTTTATTGTCTAGATTAAACTTCAGATATCTTAAGTAATTATAAATGATCTCCAGCGGATTGTTAATTTCATGGGCGACCCCGGCTGCTAAAAGACCCACAGAGGCTAATTTCTCGGAGAGAATAAACTGCTCCCTCAATTTTTCCTGTTCAGTTATATCTTCGATGATAATTATACTCCCGATTAAAAATACACCATCATAAATTGGATATATTTTTATATTGTTTATGGTGGCCTTATTTTTGAAATAAATTGGAACACTATGGTACGATTTCCCTTGTTTCTCGGAA
>JBFMGN010000255.1:0-5356 GCA_040752435.1 Spirochaetota bacterium | reverse complement strand
ACCTCCTAAAACGGGCACCCATGAGACAATATGTGAGAAATCCCGCCCTGGCGCTTTCTGACATGAGGCATGGTATCCAATACATTAAAAATAGGCCTAGGATAAGATGATGAACAAGGTAGTGACTATGTTCAGAACGTGCCCTGAAGCAATAAAGATGGCACCAGATGTTAAGCATCTGAGATCCTTTGTTAGTTTTAAAAGAGAAATTTGCGCTACGGCCCAGCATAAGCACGCAGTCATAAGGCATTTAATCAAAGGGTGATGGCGTGGCAAATGTGGACATTCATCGCTTGTTGACGTTACACCGCAGTCATAGACGACTGGCTACAGTGACGGCAGTACGTCCGTCAGCCCGCTTCGGTGTCATTAGTTTCGACGGTGAGTTGGTAGCCCGTTTTGAGGAGAAGCCTCAGGTCACCCAAGTATGGATCGATGGCGGATTCTTCGTTCTAGAACCAGGCACAGCCGATTATATTGAAAGCGACCATAAGGCAGTTCTTAAGGGACGCACCAATAATTGGGTACGACCAGTAGCAGCGCACACTTGTTGCTGTTGGTGAAGGAAATAATCGCCTGCCGATCATGCCCAAGAGTATCTATGCTCAAAAACAGGATCCTGCCTTTTAGTTGGGTAATCTCCTAATCACAAAGGTTTACCGGTGCTTGAGAACTCCCAAGGCCATGGAGTTCTACAGATGAGGATTGGAACTTCTTCACCTATAAAAGTTAATATTGCGTCAGGCCTTAAGGTTTTACCAGGCTACATTAACTATGACAATAGTATCTGGCTACTGATGGTTCCATTTCGGCGACTATTGAGACCCGTTTTTCCGCGGTGGTCATGGATAGAGCGCAGCGAAAGGTTTTATGAGGCGAAGAAGAGGGCGCCGCTCTTCTACCATGACTGTACGAAATCCCTTCCTTTTCCTGATATTAGTGTGGATGAAATCAACTGTACACATTTTCTGGAGCATGTGTACCGGAGCGAGGCTGTGGCAATAGTGAAAGATTACCATCGCGTGCTGAAGGAAGGCGGGAAACTCTTAATTGAGGTTCCAGATTTAGAGAAGTACATACATCAGTATCTAGAAGCGGATTTGAAAAATAAGAGAGCTGACCAGTTCATTGAGAAGACCTTGCTTACGCTTCGAGAACGACCGGGACTTTTCATGAAGGCTCTGCAATTCTTCGGATTCTTCTCGAGGCACCGTTGGCTCTACGACGAGGATTCTTTGACAGCTCTCGTCAAGGAATGTGGATTTGTGGACGTGACTTCTGAAAAGGTGGGAGGGGAAAGCATCATGATTACAGCGACGAAAAGAGCGCGCGGACTCATGGAGGAACCAACATGTTCAATAACCGACAAAGCCAGACTGATTCCAGCCTCGCTTCGAAAGCAGCGTTCTGCCTCAGTGGAAAGGCAAAGAGAATAGCTCTGGATATGGTCAAAAAGTGTGTAAGGAGGATCCCCTTCTTGTACAAGCTGGTTGGGCGCTCCCGTGCGTTGCGCTTCTTGGGGCGCAGGCAGATCTATCGGAGGAAGCGCGCGGCACCTCGGCTACTCTACCTTGATGATCTGAAGGCGGAAGCGCCATTGCGAGGCTGGATCTATACGCCCGTCTCTCCCATGGTAGTTCAGATGTCTGTGCCGTCGAAGACAATACCAGAAGACGCCCTAGAAATCGTGCAGCACGCGCAGCGGCTGGTCAAGTCCCACTACGCGCGTGCAGGAGGGATGGACTGTGTGTCTCGGATGTGGTATGCCACTCTGCTGTCGGTGATGCGATACCCTGTCTACGAAACCTTCACGTGCGAGATCCCAGACGTATTCATTGGGGTTCCCAATGGCGAGGTTATCTCCAACGCCTTTGAGGCATTGACCCAATCCTCGAGGCTGAAGTGGGCTGAAGTGTTCATGGATCACGTGCCAGATCCAGGCCGTCGGTTGCCGGGCACATGCGTGTCCCTGCTGGGACTATTTAGCACCGACTACGGCCACTGGATGATAGACATCCTGACCCGGTTGGCCCTCATACCAGATCGGCTCAATGACTTTCTGTATATCGTACCCGAAGGCGAGCTGCCGCGTTTCAAGTTAGAAAGCCTCGATCTGCTAGGCATTTCGCGTGAGCAGCTCGTACCACTGGCCCGGGGCTGGCACCGTCTGGAAAGGGTGCTGATCTGTCACCAAGCCCAGCGGAGTATAGTCCCCAAGAGACAACACCTGCTAGATCTGAGAAACACGTTTTACAAAGCCGCATTTGATGGGGAGGAGCGGAGTGCGCCCTGGCGCAAGGTGTATGTCAGTCGAAACAAGTCCCGACGAAAGATCCTTAACGAGCCAGAGATACTGCCTGTTCTGCGCGATTATGGATTCGAGCGCTACTTCTGTGAGGAACTCAGCTTCAAAGACCAGGTTCGGCTGTTCGCCGAGACCAGGTACATCCTGGGCCCGCACGGTGCGGGCCTTAACAGCGATATTCTTTGCGAGCCTGGAGCCACGGTGATCGAGTTGCTTAATCCAGCGCGCTGGAATCCTTGCGTTCGGGGAGTGGCCAACATCATGGGGCACGAACACTGGTATCTTTTTGGCGAGAACCGGAACCAGGAGTATGACATGACAGTTGACCCTATGAAGCTTGAGAAGCTACTTGCCTATGTCTTCGAACGAGAGCACATCTTGGAGCTGGAATACTGAATATATACATTGCCGCGCTGTCGAGCGGCCGGATGTCAAGCGCGAATCCTTTTTTGATGTTGGTTCATTTCTGGTTTTCTGGGCTGATGCGCTTCGCAAGGTGGGAAGGTGACCTATCATGTCTGTGCTTCCTGCAATAGGTTTAGAGGGGCACATTGCTGCCAGGATGCCGCCCATCATCGACCAACTGCCTCCCTCCCCTGCTGGCAAGAAGGGTTGGCCGTGGACAGAGGGATCGCCCCAATTGTCGGACACCATGCCTAATGGTCGCCCCTGGCCGCGTATCACTATAGTGACGCCCTCCTACAACCAGGGCCGCTTTATCGAAGAAACGATACGTTCCGTGTTGTTGCAGGGATACCCGAACCTTGAGTATATCATCATGGATGGCGGCAGTACGGACAACAGCGTTGAGATAATCAAGAAGTATCAACCGTGGCTTACATACTGGATCAGCGAGAAAGACCGCGGGCAAGCACACGCTGTCAACAAAGGCTGGAGACGCGCCACAGGTGAAATCTTGGGCTGGCTTAATTCCGACGATTTTTACCTGCCAGGAGCGCTCGCAAAAGTAGCTGAAGCTAAGGCTCTGTATGGCGCTCGAGGTCTTATTTATGGAGATGCGCAGGTGGCAGATGAGAATAGCATCATACGAAATGGTGTGAAACGCATGGAGGGATACAGCCTAATTCGTTTGTTGCGCGAATTCACCATGCCACAACCCGCTGTGTTTGTAACGTCGGGTTTTGCAGCCAAGATTGGATTTTTAAACGATAAACATAGGTACGCCTTAGATTATGACTTCTTTTTGCGAGCTTGGACAAACGATGCGACAAAAGGTTTTATTTACATACCTCGTATTATCGCAGTTTCCAGAGAACACGGTAACACCAAATCGGCTCAAAGCCTAGCGAAGGGAGAAATAGCGTTTATACTTGAAAATGTTCAGGTGCTACAGAACTGGCGCAGACTTCATCAGAGCAAACTACGGCAAGAGGGTCATCTGCGAGATGCTTTAGCTGTCGCACTTTTTCGCCAGTCAAGATTTCTGTCCCGTGTAGGGGCAACCATACCATCAATCCGATGGCTTTTCGAAGCCTTGGCGTTGAGTCCTTTAGTATGTCTTCGACGAATTTATGACGGTGTCTTGTTCAGATGCTGCCAGAGGCGGGTCGGCAGGCGATTATGAGGAGACATACTTGTCTTTTAGAAAGCGTTAGTTGAATCAGAATCCTGTTCGTTTGAATTAACTATCGTGCAACTGGAGACGAATTTGAAAAATGTCTGATCCAGATCAATTTCAATTGCATAGAATTGCTTGGAGTTTGGAAAAATCTATTAGATATTGGGATAACTATATAAAATTATTTGGCGAAGACAAGTATTTTAGCTCAGATTGCGGGGAGTCAGTTCTAGAGTATATAGAGAGGACTTGTTCTTTAACAGATCTTGTTCTTGACTATGGTTGCGGTTCAGGGAAATTTATTGAGCACCTATTACGAAAAGGAATAACATGCAAAGGCCTGGATTTCTCTCCCGAGTCTGTTAGGCGTGTAAATGCAAAATGGGCTGATCATCCGTGCTTTCGAGGCGTGGTTCTGGCGACCGAATTACCGACACCATTAGGAGACGCTAGTTTTGGTATCATTTTTTGCCTGGACATGATCGAACATGTTTTAGATGGATACCTTGAATCAACCTTTGCTGAATTTGCCCGCATAGTCCGAGAAGGCGGTATCTTGGTTGTAACTACCCCAAACGAAGAAAAGCTTTCTATAAGCGAGGTGCTTTGCCCAGATTGCGGATGCCTATTTCATCGCTATCAACATGTCCGCATGTGGTCGGTTCCGTCTCTACGTAATGCACTTGAAATACACGGCTTTGTAACAATCGCTTGCGAACCCAGAACTTTCGGGCCAAATCCGGCGATGCCCAACTTACGAAAATTATATCGTTGGTTAACGAGAGCTCCAAAACCTCTTCAGCCGCATTTGGTCTATGTGGGTATAAGAAAGGCAAGATGAGTCATTGAGTTGCGTTAAAATAGCGCAGGCGGCCTATTTTCATAATCGCCTCGTTAAAGCGGATTAATAACGGACAGGAAAACAAAAGTAGCATGAAGCACTCGCTCCTTGACATCCTCAGATGTCCTTCTTGTCAAGGGAAAATAGAACTTCAGGTTCACGGGTTGACTGAGTCGATGGGCGAAATAGCGGAAGGCGCTCTCGCCTGTTCTGATTGTCTGCTGACGTTCCCGATTCGTAATTATATCCCTCGATTTGTTCCTGCTGAGAATTATGCATCATCCTTTGGCTTTCAATGGAGCAAACATGCTAGGACACAGTTGGACAAATTCAGCGGCCTTAACATATCTCGGAACCGATTCTTCAAAGTGACCGGATGGCCGGAAAAAATGAATGGACAGGTTATTCTGGAAGCCGCATCCGGTGCTGGAAGATTCACCCAGATTGCACTAGAAACTGGTGCTATTATGTTTTCATTTGATTACAGCACTGCCGTGGACAGAAATCTCGAGAATAATGGGCTGCATCCCAATCTGCACCTCTTTCAGGCAGATATCTACAAGATTCCATTTAAGCGCGAGAGCTTCGATAAAGCGTTCTGCTTCGGCGTGCTGCAACATTGTCCCAATGC
>JBFMGN010000254.1:0-5359 GCA_040752435.1 Spirochaetota bacterium | reverse complement strand
CAAATTCAGCCCCCCGTGAAAACTTACAAGCCTTAAGTGATCCACTTCATTGATCATTGCAGAAACAAGCTGATCCTTGCGGAGCACGATGTAGCGCTGCTTTTGCAATGAATAATCCTGGCTGATCAAATGTCGTTCCAGGAGCATCCTCCTTTCTGTAGGGCTTAAGTTCTCCAGAAGTATCTTCTCATAATTCTTTTCGGCAGACAAAAGGGTGAAAGCATCCAAAATTTTGTTCTGAACTTTATTTTCCTCCTCCATGGACAAAGTTCCCGGGAAAAAGTGATCCGCAAGATTCCGGGAAAGCCGCACCCGGCTGGCAATGACCACATCCTGTTCAATCCCTGTCTGGTTAAACCAGCCTGGAACTTCATCTACGCTCTGAAACTCAATCATTTTAATCCCCGCATTTCTGTTCCAGTTCATGAATTCTGTCTCTTAAAGCCGCTGCACTCTCATAATCTTCGTTTTTAACCGCTTCTTGTAATTTCTGCTTCATCACTTCTTTATCGATCAGAATTGTTTTATAGGTTATAAGCTTCCCGGGTAATTTACCCTTGTGCCGTGATGTACCGGCTATGTTGTCAAGAAGCAATGCAATTTCTTTCCTGAAGGCACTGTAGCATTGAGGGCATCCAAGCCGGCCTTCCTTCCTGAAATCGTTGAACTGCATGTTGCAGGCAGGGCAAAAAAGCTTGGCTTTATCTTCTTTAACAGTCGACTTTATTTCGACCAGCCCGGTTAACAACTCCGAAAGGGAGAGCTCAACGCCCTCTTCTTTACTTGCAATACCTTTTTCATGGGCACAATTATCGCACAGGTGAAGCTCAGTGACCTCATTTCCCATTATCTGCTGGACATGAACTGAGGCTTCCCGTTCTCCGCATACTTCACATTTCATTTTTTTAATCCATGCTTACTTTCTATTCTATAAGAATTTTGACCCGTTGTCGACACTACCCCTTAAGATATCGAAAAGTTGATAATCACCTGTCGCCCCAAAATTACCCCCTTTCAAGAAACTGATGGGAATTTACTAAAGAAACCGGCAAAAAGGTAGTATTTTGTAACAATTCCCAGCGCGGATTCCCTCCGCAGCCTCCGGCTGCTTCGGACTGTATTAGCGTGTGTCGCACCTTGCGACACCATTTCAGTTGTATAGCCATCCACAACCTATATTAAATCAGCAAACTGGAGCTCTTACGAGCCTAAGCGCTGGACTTTATCAAATTTTTGCGCGAAACGCGCAAAACTTATAGAGGAATAGCATAATAAGGGAGGTCCTTTCAAAATTTCCGTGTGTTTCAGTGGCTAATAAATTCTGATTTTTGAAATTGCCTCAAGGATATCTGAAATCAGTGTTTTTGTAGAATATCCAGGGGCCGGAGCTTGCCGGCTTTTCTGGCAGGGAAATATGATACAAAGGTTGATAGAAGCACGGTTAAGCTTACTATACCAAAGAGTTCAAAAAAGCTCAATTTTATCGGTATAGTTTCCAGATAGTAGGCAGAATCAAAAATCTTAAAATTAACAGGTGATGTTACTGAAAAGGGAGAAATAAACCCCTGGAAAAGGGCAATTCCGGCATTTATAACTCCTTCGAGAAACTGTATTACCGTATTAATATTTACGGCGACAAGCAGACCTCCACCGAGCCCGAAAAAAGACCCCGCCACACCTATGAAAAAACCTGTAAGCAGGTATGATAAGGTAATAATCTTATGACTTGTTCCCGCGCTTTTCAGGATTGCTATTTCCTGGCGTTTTTCCATAACCAGCATAACAAGGGAGGATGATATGTTGACCGAGGCGACACACACGATAAGCACCATAATAAACAACAACAGCCGTTTCGTCGTTTCAAAGGCTTTGTACATGGATTTCTCGATCTCATACCAGGTGTACAATTGAAAACCCTGCGGGAGGCGGGACATAATATCAAAATAACTCTTTACGAGGGAGTTATAAGGCTCTTTGACTTTTATTCCAATGAACCGGGCGCCGCTGTCTTTAAAGAGCTTAAACCCTGCTTCAATGGATATATACGCAGAAAGGGTATCAAGTTCGAAATAACCGGTGGAAAAGATTCCCTGTACCGTAAACTCCGTAGGTCGGAGTATCGGCGGCCGGCCGGGTACTACCAGGGCGGTCAGTATTTTTATCGAATCGCCGCAGGCAACCTGCAACTTTTTCGCCACTTCCGTACTCAAAAGAACATAATTATACTCCGACAGGTTAAATGCCCCCTCTTTCACAGTCAGGTATTTCCGTAATAAAGGATCCTTCTCATAGATATCCGGCGGCAGGGCTCTGACGGTTATACCGGTCCTGCCGCCGAAAGAATAGGCGAGGCCGAGTCCCTGGATAACAGGGATCGCAACTACGACATCTTCAAGGTCTTTAATTGATTGGATGGCGTTATCAAGCTCACCTTCATCGCCGTTCATGAAACTGCGGGCCTGAAGGTGATATGTCCCAATCTCGATATACCGCCGGGTTATGCCTTCTATCATCCCATTGGCAACCTCCAGGACAACAACCAGTGGAATAAGACTCAAAAAAACCCCGATAACCGCGTTCCGTAATTGTTTTAAGGAACTCCCCCCTTTCTTGCTTCCCGCGATGTTTCTTAAGGCGAGAAATAAAGATAATCTTACGTTCATATTTCCGTAAGTTCTCCCATTTTCAGCCAGTAGTGTTTATCCCCCCTCTCCCCGAGTTTATTGTCGTGGGTGACCAGAATCATCGTTTTTGAATACTGCTGTACAAGAGAAAAAAGTAAATCCGCAACCACACGGGAGTTTTCCTCATCCAGATTTCCCGTTGGTTCATCCGCCAGTACCAGAGCCGGATCATTAATAAGGGCCCGTGCCACGGCGACCTTCTGCCGCTCACCCCCCGAAAGCTGGGAAGGATAATGATCCTTTCGATTGAACAGATTCACTTTTTGCAATAATTCCGCCGCTTTTTCACAGGCAAATTTTTTAGACATTCCACCCATATATGCCGGAAGGATGATATTTTCCATAGCGGTAAAATCTTTCAAAAGGTAATGAAACTGAAAAATAAACCCCACCACCTTATTTCTATAATACGTCAAATCTTCTTCGTGCATGTGACTTATCTTAAACCCGCTGGATACAATTTCACCTTTTGTAGGAAGATCCAAACCGCCTATTAAGTTTAACAGGGTGCTTTTCCCGGAACCGCTCTCACCCTTAACTGCAACAGTCATAGGCCCAGGCACGCAAAAGGAGACATTCCTCAATACGGCCAGGCGTTCGGGACCATTGATATATGTTTTTCCAATATTTTTGACTACCAGTATTGCTCCGGCTTCACTCATACCTTAACACCTCGGAGGGTTTTACTTCAGATACAGTCATGGAGGCAAAAAAAGCGGCGGATACGGATGAGATCACTGCGAAGAGAAACACAAGCACTATTTCGGGGAAAAGAATTCGCACCGGCACTTCGGTGAGGTAATAATAACTTGACGAAAAAAGCGAAAACCTGTCTCCCATATCGTCAAAAAACGGAAGAAGCAGGCTTTGAAGAAGATTACGTATTCCATTTACAATCGCTTCAGCCACGGCAAAGACATGATTAATATTGGCAGATACTTCGAGTCCAAGGATCAACCCCACCAGTGCACCCAGAGAACCTATGAAAATGCCGTCCAGAATAAAGACCGACTGTATGGAAACAGGGGATGCTCCAACCGACTTCATAACGGCGATTTCCTCGATTCTTTCGTAGACGGCCCTGCGCAAAGAATGATAAATATTTACTCCAACGACCACGAAAATAAGTCCGATTAGTACCATCATGACAAGCTTTTCCATCCGTAAAGCACCGAAGAAGGAACTGTTGAACTCCCGCCACGAAATTACGTTTTCTGAAGCATTAAGCTTCTTGCGGATGGCCTCAACCATTACCTGATCCTTAAAACGGTCAACCAATTTTATCCCGTAGGTGAGTTTCGCCTTTTCCCCCAGCAAGGCCGCGGCAGTCTCCAGAGAGACAAAATTCAGGCTCCGATCAAATTCATAATAGCCGCTTTTAAATATACCCGTTACGATAAAACCGAGGTCTGCCGGCTTTAAAGAAGAAAACGAACCTCCTACCAGGGAAACAGTCGCAACCATATCGCCGATTCCAACGCCTAAGCTTTGTGCCAGTTCGAAACCCATTACCATGGAATTGGGGGTGGAGAGATCGAAACTGCCTTCAACAAGATTGAGCTGAGCGGAAAACGTGCTGTCCAGGCTGTCAGCCTCCGGCGGCAGGCATCGTAGCAGGCAGCCTTGAAACCCGGAAAAGGCGCCCATAATCATTGTCTGGATATCGGAGAACGGTATGACAGCTTTAATACCCGGAATTGCCCTGACTGAATCAATGTCCGCCTGGCTTAAATGGGTGTTTTCAATCCGTATGTGGTATGAACTGATTTCGACAATATCCTCGACAAAGCCAAGTTGAAATCCATTCATAACCGATAACACGGAGATCAATGTCATGACACCTATGATGATTCCCGCAACCGATAGAAGTGAGGGTGCCAGACCTTTGTCTTTCCGTTTCGTCCTGAAATACCGGGCAGCTACAAAAAGGATCCATCTCACCCTCATTGCCTTACACCTGTAACACCGGATGCAGTGCTTTCCTTTTTTAATACAAATTCTTCCCTGATTTTCTCGTCGTTTTCAAAATAGACAATTAAAAAGACCGCTCCGCTTCTATAGAGTTCTTCGTAGTAACTCTTATCACCGGTATGAACCCTGGCAGTGATCATACGACCGTTCTTCTTGTATTCTTCGCGTACAAGCTTACCGTCTGGACTGTATATATATCTCCACTCTTCCCGCAGTCCGGGGGTCCGCCGTGACCTGGCGGTCAGTTTTCCATCCGCATATGTAGAGAGTATCTCCTCCACCAGCCTTCCCTTGTTTTCCGTAATAAGCCGCAGAACATTGTCGCCCTGGCCGTAGTAACGCTTCGTTACACTCCCGGTGATAAAATTCATTTCGATGGAATACCGGGAGTACTCTGCGTATGTATCTTCCGGCTTAAAATATTCTTCACGCCGATAAAGTTTGTTTTTTTTCCATTCTTCCAGGCTTGTTAACCCGCTCGACGTATTAAATCTGAATAAATCGCCCGAATCAGAGGTGCCGTGCCACTCTTCTCTCAAACTGTCACCGGAGAATATGTAAGCAGAAAATTGGATACCTTTATCGGGGTACGCTTTTACAATTTTTCGAAGCCTGCCGCTGGAAGTTTGGTAGTATCTATTTTCATATAAAATTGTATCATTTCCATCCAGGTAGGTTATTTTACTTAAGATTCCCCTGTTATA
>JBFMGN010000253.1:0-5364 GCA_040752435.1 Spirochaetota bacterium | reverse complement strand
AAGAAGAAGATAAAACCGGCGCCTGGGATGAGCAGCAGGATCGTAGACAGTTTGGTTTTTTATTTCATAGGCTGCCCTCAGGCTAGAATATGGAACCGCTGCTCGGGCACGCTCAATAGGATGGGCTCACCCTCCCGGTAGTGAACCTCGCTTCCCATCTGGGCCCGGATCGTTTTGCCTTCTACCTCGACGAAGAGGTCGGTGATATTGCCCATGAAGATGGCCTGGCTGATCCTGCCGGCTAACCGGTTCCTCATCCCTTCCCTGTAGGGCACCACATCCTCGGGGCGCCAACTGAACAGGATCGCCTCCTTATCGGTCTCCCTATCAGGCCGGATCGTGAGAAGTCCCAGATCGGTCTGGACAGCCCATTGTTCCCGGGTGCGGCTGACGATCTTGCCGGAGTGGATATTAGCCAGGCCGATGAAATTGGCCACGAAGCTGGTTTTGGGGAAGCGGTAGATGCTGAAGGGGTCCCCAATCTGCTCGACATGGCCCGCATCCATGATCACGATTCGATCGGAAATGACCAGGGCCTCCGATTGATCGTGGGTCACATAGATGGAGGTGATCTTCAAGCGTTTTTGCAGTTCCCTCAGTTCCACCCGCACATGTTCCCGCAGCTTGGCGTCCAGGTTGGAAAGGGGCTCATCAAAGAGGAGAATTTTAGGCTGTGTCACCACAGCCCTGGCCAGAGCCACCCGCTGCTGCTGCCCTCCTGAAAGCTGGGCCGGTTTTCTGTTTTCGAGGCCCTTCAGTCCCACAATCTCCAGGATCGACTCGATCCTCTTCTTCTGTTCCTCCGAGGGCACCTTCTGCATGCGCAGGCCGAAGCGGATGTTGTCCAGGACCGTCATGTGGGGGAACAGAGCATAGGATTGAAAACACATGCTGGTGGAACGTTTATTCGGGGGGATGTTGTTCATTAACTGATCGTCAAAGTAAATTTCGCCCTCATCAAGGTTGACAAAGCCGGCGATAGACCGCAGGGTCGTGGTCTTGCCGCAGCCTGAAGGACCGAGCAGGGTGATGAACTCCCCTTCGTCTACCTCCAGGTTCAGGTTGTCAACGGCAACTATCTCATCGAAGCGTTTGGTGAGGTTGACGATACGCAATCTGGCCATAGAATGAAAACCCCCTTCCAAAAGCAGGAAGTTGCAGGCGGTTATTTCTATAAAGGAAATAATGAAATGGCAAAACAAAGGATTCCTGCAGGAAGTATCCACATATTCCCGCCTTTATAATTAGCCAGTCTCATTTTGAATAGATCTCCCCTTTATTATATGCAAAATAATATATTTTGTTTAATTATATTTAATCTTTTAATTTTGTCAAATATATTTTTAATTAATTTTATATTAGTGTTGATTGAAAAAGATGTTGACGGATGAAGGGGAGTATCGGATTGAGTTTTCGCACTGTCGAAAATCGGTCTAATTCAGGCTGTTGACAGCGGTAACTCGAGTTGGTATAGTTCCGGCTTAAGCGCCGGCTATGAAAAGGAATATCTTAAATATCGCCCGCCGGAAACACCCTGTTATTCCCGCGGCAGTTGATCTGGAGAAGGGAAGCGAGGGACTTGAAGATCTGGATGGTTTCATCAAGAAAGCCCTGAAGGCCGGAGTGCAGATCATCCAGTACGACTATCGCCTGATGGCACCGGAGGTTATGAGGGAGCTGCTTGCTCAGGGTTTTTCCGTCTGGGCCTGGCCGGTGAATGAAGAGGAGACCATGCGGAAGGTCATCGAATGGGGGGCAACCGGCATCTTAACCGATGATCCACCGAGACTGAACGGTTTTTTGGAACAGTCATGCAGCCTCCTATTTATTGAAAAAAGGTTTTAATGTATAGTATAGATCTCTGTAAAGTTGATACATTTTTTTATATACTTCGACTGCTCTTTCAGCCTGGGGTCTAATTATATCTCTAATTTTTACAGTCCTCGCAGCCGCCGTCTTAAGAGAAGTAAAAGCTTTACACGCAACCGCACCTATAAGGGCAGCCCCAAAAGAAGTGGTTTCTGGGGTAAAAAGAGTTTCTACAGAAATATTTAACACATCTGCTTTTATCTGGTTCCAGATTTCTGACTGGCTGCCTCCCCCCGTAATTCTGACTTTTTCGAATCTTAACCCCATATTCTTAAAAGCTTCTATGACATCTTTTATTCCATAGGCTGAGGCTTCAAGGATAGCTTTGGTGATATGAGCGCTGGTACTATTCAAGGAGAGACCGTAGATGTTTCCCTTTGCTTTGGAGTTCCACTCCGGAGCCATAGCCCCCATCAAAGTAGGAAGAAAAATAAGACCATCTGAACCGGGAGGGATATCTTTGGCAGCTTTTGTAAGCTCATCAAAGGAGAGTTTACAATCCTTAATCGAACAGATGTTATCTCGAAACCATCTTAAGTTTCCTCCGGATACAAACCCCGGATTTTCAAGAAGCCAGTGATCCGGAGAAGCATGGCCGTGAGTTTCAATTAGGCGGCTATTATCTAATAAAGGCAAAGACGATGAAGCACCTACAACCTCGGCGGTTCCGGCAATATCGAGCGCTATTCCTTCTTCAATGACGCCTGCGCCTATACAAGCGGCATGCTCATCTCCAGACCCGACCGCAACCACAGGTCTATTGGTAAGTCCGACTGAGTCGGCTATCGCTTTTTTCAATTTCCCTGCACTGTGTGTACTGGGAAATATTTCCGGCAGGAGAGATAAATCCAGATCGAATTCCTTTAGTATATCTTTACACCAAACCTTTTCTTTAACATTATAAAAGAGGGTTGAAGAAGCATTCGAATAGTCGAGGCCGAAACTACCGGTCAGAAAGAAAAGCAAATAGCTGGCAGGCATTAAAAATTTCCAGGTTTTAGCCACGCTCTCCGTGTTTCTCTTTAACCAAAGGATTTTTGGAAGAACATGAGAGGCATCGAGATTGCATCCGGTTATAGGAAAAATAATTTCTCTGCCGATTACTTTTTCAATCCACTTTTCCTCCTCGATTGCCCGCCTGTCCATCCATATAATCGCCTTATATAAAGGCTTGCCTGCCCTATCGATCGGTACTACGCCGTCGACTTGGGCTGCAATTCCAATCGAAACTATCTCAGCCGGATTTTTCGAGCGTGAAGCAATATTTTTAAGCCCTTTTAATACAGCTTCTTCCCAATTGCCAGGAGCCTGTTCCGCCCAGTACGGTTTGGGGTAGTCTATTGGATAAGAAAAATGTTCTTCTGCAACCGGTTCCCCTTTTTCAGTTAGAAGTGTAAGCTTAGCAGCCTGGGAACCGATATCGATACCTATAAATTCCATAAAAAAATAATTTTATAGTTTATTCTCTTTGATGAAATCTTTTAACTCTTCAAAAGCTTTTTCCGCCGACCATTTTTCTTTGATTACCCGGCTCAAGGCACGGGTCATGGCAAATGGGGATTTGTGTTGAAAAATATTTCTTCCCACAGAACAACCGATCGCCCCTCCGGCAATTGCCAGCTCGTATCTTTTTAGAAGTTCAAAATCAGCGAGTTTGGAGCCTCCAGCCAGTACCACAGGCACATACGCGGCTTTGACTATATTTTCCCAGCTTTTTTGATCTCCGGTCCAATTGATTTTTATTATGTCTGCTCCCAGCTCTGCGCAAACCCGGGTGTTGTAAAAAAGATAATCCACTCCGTACTGTTTGGAAAGGTCTCCCAGTGATTCATAAGTTGTGGGGTATTCAGCCTCGGCAATAAAAGGCATTCCCAGCCGGTCGCAATCATCGCCTACCTTTGCCAGGAAGCTGATCATAGCGGTATCGTTTTTCCCCTGCAAAGCAGAAAAGACCACAACCGCATCAGCTCCCAGCCTCAAAGCCGATTCCACCGTAGATATTGGGGTAACAATGGGCGACTCCGGGCTCCTTGGCGCCGAAGTATTTATAAGAAGAGAAAGAGAAGTGGAGGGTTTAAAGACATTTACTACCTTCTGAGCAAATCCCATATTCAGCATTATGACATGCGCGCCACCGTTGATCGATTCACTGGTGATCTGCTCTGTTCTATCCAGCTCGGGAAAATACTTGGGAGAAGTCGTCCCATGATCGATAGCAAAGATAAAGCAAGTTCCTGTTTTTTCTTCAATTAATCGTTTCATCCTGATTCTCTTACCAAGATTTTTAATCATTATAATTCCTCCCCTTAAAGTTTTCTTAATATGCTATTCCACTGTAACTTCTTCGCAGTTTGCGAAGATTTCCAATCCAGTCCAGATGCGGCCGGAGGCCGCGATGGGTTAACGATGATTGGCTGACAATTCTTTGTTATACCGAATATAATGAAGCCGATTTTTGTTTTTTGGATTCACGATTTATATGCCCCCTTGCGGGGGCATTACGAAACTACTTTGCCTTATCTCCTAATATCTTTTTGGCAGTAGCAGCGCATTCATCCAACGCTTGCCTGGCACTAAGCTCGCCTGCAAGGGCTTTGCTGACGGCTAATATGATAGCATCTACTATTTCTTCCTGCTCCGGGAAGGTCGGTTTGGGTATTATATTCACCTTAGTATCACCGGTTTTGGGGTTCATGGCATTCAGGTATCTTTCCGGAATTCCCCAGCCGTTACCGGCACCGACTTTTCTCACTCCCAGTACATCCTGGCCGCCGGATTTAAGAAACAGAGCTGCCGGGGCGTAAGGAAGATTTTTTACTTCCGGGTCATCATAGGTGGCTCTAATGGGAGATTCCCCCCCCATTCTCATCTGGGCTTTCTGCCGCTCCGTGCCCATTGCCCACTGCATAAATAACCAGGCCAGCCCCGGTTTCCTGGAAAGCTTTGGGATAAAATAGCTCCAGGCTTCAACCTGAATGCACTTATCGTTTTTAATAGGAACCCCGCTGTAAGCAATTTTGCCTGCCACCAAAGATTCCTTAGGATTTTCAACTGCGCCTACCGCATCGTCCCATTCAATACCCATAGCCGCTAAACTCTGCTGCATAGCCGCTTGTGATTCATCCCAACCGTAAGTTAACACACCTGGAGGGCAATATGGTACCAGGCTCATATAATATTCCAGAGCTTCGACTGCTTCAGACGAATTGACGGTTACCGGCCCATACTCGGAACCCTTTCCCGGAACTTTCACCTCCTGTCCGCCAAAAGAGTAAAGAACATTCAGATAGGTATACCAGGTGGAAACATGCCTTTTACCCTGGATGGTATTTCCATAGAAATCGTGTTCAAGCACTTTCCCGGCCAGCTTCTCGCCTTTTTTACGGGTAAAAAACTGAGCAACATCCATATATTCCTTCCAATTTACGGGCGGCGCCGGTAAGTCATAGCCATACTTAGCCTTGAAAGCCTTTTGTTCCTCAGGGTTTTCGAACA
>JBFMGN010000252.1:0-5379 GCA_040752435.1 Spirochaetota bacterium | reverse complement strand
AACCATACGCCCGGAAATGGTAAGACGATTTACCTCCATATTCCAGATGGAGACGGAGTCCTTCTCCCTTACACGGGCGACTATATTTACCTTTAAAGCCCCCTTTTGCAGCAAGTTGAGAAGCTCATCAATACTCTCGTCCCCATACAGAAACATGGCGTGAGATAACAACAGAAGGATTACTACCGCCTTTCTCATGTATCTCTTATCTCTTCCGCTTAAAATCCGCCTCCCGAATAAATTGCGGTTGACCGAACAGAGAAAAACTCGGTTCTGCCGGAAGCTGGAAAGTTACTTCCAGGACAGTATCGTGTGATTCCAGATACTTCGTCAAGTCCTTAAGAGTATTGACACTGGCATCTACAGAGGAAGACTCAATTTTTACTAAAGCGGGAAAACCCGGCTGCGCGGCAGCTACGGCAAAAACAAGACCTATTCCAAGGAGACATATAAGCGCCGAGGCAGCCATGACAACGGGAACCGGGATAAGAAGTTTCCGCTTCCAGAATACAGGCGTTGATCCTTGCCGGGTAGCCTGTTCTATCTTTTGCCATACAATGATTTTGCTCGCTTCAAAATCAGGCTCCTGTAAACCTTTAAGAGTATTTCTTAAGCGATGGATGGATTCCAGCTTTTCCCGACATAAAACGCAGGCATTGAGATGACCGGCTATCCGAAGCGCCAGCCCGGCTTCCACTTCCCCGTCAATATAGGTGGAAAGTGTTTGATTATCAGGGCACATTGTTTTCTCCTTGTTTTATCAGGTCTCCGAGCATTTCTCTGGCCCTGAAGACCCTCACCTTTACATTTCCCTCGGTGATGCCCAATATTTTCGCAATTTCTTTATAGTTCAACTGACCGTATTCACGCAGGACCAGAACCGAACGCAGCTTATATGGTAATTTTTGCAGAGCAGTTCTTACTATTTCCTTAGTTTCTTGTTTTATTACCTCCGTCTCTCCCGATTCTACCGCCGCCTGAGGCAGTTGTAGAATACGAGAAAATGCCTTTTTCTCCCTTTTTTTTTTATTTTCATAGTTAAAGGACAAATTTTTAATCACATGTATGAGCCAGTATTTAGTCTCCTCAAGGTTTGGCAGAGGGCTCATTCGATTATAATACCGTATAAATGCCTCCTGGCAAAGATCCTCTGCAACAGACATATCACCTGTAATATGAAATGCTATACGAATAAGAACGGGGAATGCAGCCTCATACACTTTCTTAAAATTAGTCGCGTCACTCGCTCTCTGCATATTAAACAACTTTCCTGCCGATACGTTACACAAATTTAATTCAGACGCATTTTTTCCGGATTTTCCATCGAGTGCCCTCCGGGGTATCTTCAATTAGAATATTTCTTGCTTTCAATTTATTTCGTATTTCATCCGCTCTTTTAAAATCACGGTTTTTCCGGGCCGATTCCCGCTCGCGAATAAGCTCTAATACACCTTCATCCACCTGTTCTTTGTTCAATGGAATTTCTTCAAGGTTAAGTCCCAATACCCTATCCATATCCAACACAAGCGACAATTTTTCACTTTCTTCAATATCAGGGTCTTTCAATACCCCCCACATTTCCGCCAGACACCTGGGAAGATTCAAATCCTCCCACAGATGCCCTTTAAACGCGTCCAGGTGTAGCCTGGCTTTTCCGCTGATTTCCTTAAGTTTTTTAGGGGGTGTTTTTTCCATCAATCTTTTCATTCTTTCAACCAGATTGTCTCTTGCTATTTTCGCGCTCTCGAGGGATTCAAAGCTGAATTGTAATTGACTTCTATAATGCCCTCCCAGGCAAAAATAACGGTAATCCAGCGGGTGGAACCCGTTTTTTTGAAGGGTGTCCAGAGTAATAAAATTTCCGGCGGATTTTGCCATTTTTGCCTTGTCTATAAGCAGATACTCTCCGTGGATCCAATAATTTACCCATTTTTTACCGGTCGCAGCCTCTGTTTGGGCTATTTCATTGGTATGGTGCACGGAAATGTGGTCGATTCCACCGCAATGGATATCAAAATGTTCTCCAAGATACTTCATGCTCATAGCACTGCATTCTATATGCCATCCCGGATATCCCCTGCCCCATGGGCTGTTCCAGAGCATTGCCTGGTGCTCGAATTTTGACTTTGTAAACCAAAGAACAAAGTCGGCCGGATTTTTTTTATTACCGTCAACTCCGATGCGAGCCCCCGCTTTAAGCGCTTGCCGGTCAAGAAGGGCTAATTTTCCGTATTCCGGAAATCTGGAGGTGTCGAAGTAGACATTCCCCCCCGCTTGATAGGCACAGTCATTTTTTTCTATCCGTTTTATAAGCTCAATCATATCATCGATATGATCAGTCGCTCTGCAGGACACTGTGGGCGTAAGGATATTGAGGCGTTTGAGATCCGTAAAGAAGGCTTGGGTGAAAAAATCCGCAATTTCCCATACCGACTTACCCTTCTCCCTGGCGCTCAGTATTATTTTATCTTCACCTTCATCCGCATCATCGGTTAAATGTCCCACATCGGTTATATTCATTATATGCCTGACATTAAAGCCGTTGTATTCCAGGGTTCTTCGCAGCAGATCTTCAAATACATAGGTACGCCAATTTCCTATATGAGCGTAATTCCAGACAGTAGGACCGCAGGCGTACATCCCTACATATCCTGCCTGGATGGGTGTAAACTCCTGCAACGTACGGCCCAGTGTATTGAATAAGCGAAGTGTCACGACTTTTCTCCTTATAGCGAGTTGTTAAAAGCTACAGGGTTTTTTATCCACCTTAAGGTAAACCAAAAGGTAGAATTTATCGGTAAAACTACGATATACTTTTTACAGTGTGGATAATGTAAGAGAAATAATTAAAAAGATCAATATTAATGCCGAATTTCGGTTCAATGAACCCATGTGGAAACATACTTCTTTTCAAATCGGCGGTCCCGCAGAAATTTTCTGCATTCCACGCAATCGTAATGACCTCCTTCAAATCCTTCACATGTCGAAAGAACTGTCCCTGCCCGTCTTCCCCTTAGGAGAAGGGGCGAACATCCTGGTTTCGGATAAGGGTATACGGGGGATTGTCCTGGATATGTCACTGCTCAATAGTATCGGCTTCGAAGATACCCTCTTGAAAGCCGGGGCAGGCCTCGCTATAAGTACAGCCGCGGCATTATCTGCCTTTCGAGGACTTTCCGGAATCGACAATTTTTATTCTATGCCGGGGAGTGTGGGCGGTGCAATATGGATGAACGCCCGCTGTTACGATGTGTCAGTTTCCGATTCTCTTGAGTATGTGGATGTGATTACATTGGAGCCTTCGGAGATGGATCTCCTGCCAAGGCGAGTATATCCCGCAAAAAATGAATTTGCATACAAAAGATCTCCTTTCCAGAGTTTCGGTTGCCTGATAATTGAGGGAGGATTCAGGCTTACGAGAGAACCCGCCGCGATAATCACAGAAAGGATAAGGGGCTATCGGTACGATCGGGAAAGCAAGGGCCACTTTTCAGCTCCTTGCGCCGGTTCGGTGTTCAAAAATAACAGGGATTTCGGTGCTCCCACTGGGAAAATCTTGGACGACCTGGGGTTTCGCGGTTTTGTCCTTGGCAGAGCAAAGGTATCGGACTTGCATGCAAATATAATCGTCAATACGGGCTCAGCTTCAGCCCGGGAGATACTCTCGCTTATCGAGTTTATAGAGGAAAAAGTAGCGCAGGAGCTTGGTTATAAGCTTGAGCGGGAGATTCTCATGGTGGGTGAATGGTGATTTTTTGTACCCATTTCCACCCAATGGAAAGAGTTATATACTGTAATGGGTTTAGAGCAAAAGAAGCCAAAGTGAAATCCGTGATAGTAATTTCCCGCGCCGAGGAAATTTCAAGGAAACCATGCCCACCTGATTTGTTCACTTCGGCTTTAAGAGAAAACTTAAAACGCGGCTTCTCCATATCAAAGACAGCGATTTTTGTATACAGCCCGATAATCCGCAGATGGCAGTATGAATCCAGGTTTAATTCGACTGTTCTGCTGCCCATGTCTTGCCAGCCATATTCAAAGCCCAAATGCATTCTAAAATTTGCCGACTCAACCCCGGCTTTTCCTGAGACCGTCTGCTGCTGATCTATATCACCCTCTTCCGAATAATCAAGCTTCCGCACCCATGCCAGCCCAAAATCAAACAACCCCGGTGTAATCGAAGAACCCAGGCGGATTTCCTTTTCCATACCGGTATATTGCACCGGGAACAGGGGAAGTTTTTTGAGTTTTAAACCATAACGCCCTTGGAGGCTTATTTTTTTCAGCGGGGTAAAGAAAACCTCCCCTGCCGCTGTAATTGAACTTCCGGGCAGTTCTCCCTCAATTTTTCTGTAATTTGGACCTATACTAGTACATGTCACAGAAGCATTAAGCAGTGATGTGGAAAAACCAACCTGAAGCCTTCCAAATCCTCCCGTTTTCGAGGTTTCTCCGCCGCTCATACCAAACGCGGCCCCTCCCTTAAATACCCTGGAATCTATAAGAATTCGGGCGGCCAGATGGGCGAGGTTCTCGTCCAACAAGGGCGGATAAGAAATTATCCAATCCTCCTCTCCGCTATCAGCAGGCAAATACCGGCTCATTGAACTTAGTAACGTCAAAATGACAATATTCCGGATGGGTACCTCAAACACTATGCCCCCATGCAGATATTCATCCCGGATATAAACCCCGTACAGGCTTAAGACGGAAAATGGATTTACCATAACACCGAGGTGACTGGATCGGAGCAGCGAGAGGTTTAAAACGGGGTGGCTTTTTTCTTTGAAAACAGCCGAATAGGGAAGATATTCTCCGGGATTATTGACTTCGCGTAAAAGACCTTCAAAATGTAGTGGTCCAGCCGATAGAAACGGAAGTGAAATGCCGGCAGTAAAATAGGGGGACTTATTCTGCTCCCAGATATCGACCACAAAGGCCTTAAAGAAATCCCCTTTCATGATTATCCGATTTTCTACGGTTTGCAGGTTTCGCAAGGAAGCCTCAGACTCCATGGATACCATCCCGGGAAAGACGGTTTGACTTGAGATTCGGGGGGATGCATCTAATTGAGATGATGCATAAAATACAAAACTCAGGCAAACCAGCGTGTGAAATATGCAGCGGGCAGCGAAATACGGAAAATGTGGAAGACGGAACACCGATACAGCCGACATCACAAGATAGTACTGGCTTATCTTCGTTTTTGATTCAGATATCGGCCCTGACTCCTTGAGATTTTGGGAAATTCATGCGAAAATACTTGGCATTCTGGTTTAATCTGATAACAGAGAATCTAAGAGGTATTTCAAATGGTTATACTGACCCTTAATTGCGGCAGCTCTTCGGTCAAATACCAACTGTACGATTGGGAAAAAC
>JBFMGN010000251.1:0-5387 GCA_040752435.1 Spirochaetota bacterium | reverse complement strand
AAACCACTTAGCCGCGGGAGGAGTGTCTATGCTTGAAAAAGAGAAACTGCTGCAAATTTATGAGACTATGCTCAAAATTCGGATCTTTGAAACCAGGGCATTGTCCCTTTTCGAAAGAAACGAGCTTCGAGGATCGGTTCATCTCTATATAGGCGAAGAAGCAGTAGCCGCCACGGTCTGCTCGCTGTTGAGGAAAGATGACTACATAACGAGTACTCACCGCGGGCACGGTCATTGCATTGCCAAGGGATGCGATCTCGGCAAAACTCTCGCAGAACTGATGGGGAGGGAAACCGGTTATTGTGGCGGGCGGGCTCCATGCATATAGCGGATGTTGAAAAAGGGAATCTGGGTGCCAATGCTATCGTCGGTGGCGGTATTCCTATTGCAACGGGTGCGGGCCTATCCGCCAGTATCCGGGGAAGCGGCCAGGTAAGTGTCTCGTTTTTTGGAGACGGTGCAGCCAACCAGGGAGTTTTTCATGAATCCTTGAATCTGGCTTCGCTGTGGTCGCTGCCGGTGGTGTTTGTCTGTGAGAACAACGGTTTCGGTATTTCCGTGCCTGTCTCCAGGAGTACAGCGGTGAAGGATATTTCTACCAGAGCGGCGGCATACGGGATGCCGGGATTTTCAGTCGACGGGAATGATGTGTTTTCCATCTATGAGAAAGCTGATAAGGCGTTAAGAAGGGCCAGGGAAGGTAAAGGTCCCACCCTGATTGAATGTAAAACCTACCGATGGCTGGGCCACTGGGTAGGGGATCCCGAGGTATACCGGACAAAAGAAGAGGTTGAATTCTGGAAGACGAAGTGCCCGATAAAAAGGCTTAAGAATTATCTGGTATCAGAAAAACTGGCTGCGGCGGATGCACTTGTTGAAATTGAACGCCGGGTTGAAAGGATGATGGATGAGGCGGAGAATTTCGCCAGGCAGAGTCCTGAACCCGACCCCCGGACAGTGATGGACAATACCTTCGTTTAAGATGTGAAAAAGGACTAAACCGGAGAAGGAGACAGCCAATGGCAATAAAGAAATTTTCTGAAACCATACGCGACACCCTGGCGGAGGAAATGCGTTTGGATGAGCGCGTTTTTCTAATGGGGGAAGATGTCGGCCTGCAGGGCGGTATATTCGGATGCACAAGAGGGTTACTTGAAGAGTTCGGGGAGAAAAGGGTACGGGACACACCGATTTCCGAGGCGGCGATTGTCGGAGCAGGTATCGGGGCCGGTATGACCGGCTTGATTCCGATTGTGGAACTCATGTACATGGATTTCGCTTTTCTTGCCATGGACCAGCTTCTTAATCAGGCGGCGAAGATCACCTACATGTATGCTGGAAAGGTCAGTCTCCCTCTGGTTGTACGGGGACAGCAGGGGATAGGCAGGGGAAATGCGGCGACCCATTCCCAGTCGGTGGAGGCTGTCTTTATGCATATCCCGGCGGTAAAGGTCGTTCTTCCTTCGACGCCGGGGGATGCAAAGGGGTTACTGAAAACAGCTATCCGCGACCCGAATCCTGTTATATTTATCGAACATAAGGCTCTCTATGCCACTACCGGTGAAGTTCCGGACAGTAACGATTTCACGATTCCTTTCGGTTCGGCCGACATAAAACGTGAAGGAAAAGACGCTACCATTGTGGCCACTTCCCTGATGGTAAACAGGGCGTTGACGGCTGCCGAAAAACTGGCGGCGGAGGGGATTGATGTAGAGGTGATTGATCCGCGCACGCTGGTTCCACTGGATGAAGAGGCTATTTTGAACTCGGTGAAAAAGACGGGGAGGGCGGTGGTGGTGCATGAGGCTCATAAAACCTGCGGTGCGGGTGCGGAGATTGCCTCCCTGGTAATGGAAAAGGCATTTAAATATCTTGACGCCCCCGTCATGCGTCTCGGTGCGAAGCAATGCCCGCTGCCTTTTAACCTGGGATTGGAAAATGCCGTTATTCCAGGGGAAAAGGACATCATCGACGCCGTAAAAAGAGTATGTTACCGGTAGGGAGTGGAGATAACATGGCTGCGAAAGTAATTATTCCCAAACAGGGACTTCAGATGACCGAGGTTGCAATCGTAAGCTGGAAGAAAAAAGAAGGTGACTACGTGCATATGGATGAACCGCTTTTCGAAATGGAAACCGATAAGACGACGGTGGAAGTAAATTCCCCGTATGAAGGGGTCCTGTTAAAGATCCTTAAAAAAGAGGGCGAGATTGTTCCGGTGGCAACCCCGGTGGCGGTCATCGGGGGCGCGGATGAAAAGATCGAGGATTTGAAGGATGCGGATAGGGATACCAACATCCCCGGTACTGAAGAAAGGCTCTTTATCACCCCCAGAGCCAGGACCCTGGTTGAAGACTACGGCCTTGACCCTGGCAGGATTAAGGGGACTGCCCCCCAGAGGCTCATCATCGAGAGGGATGTTGAGCTGCTGATAAATGAAAAGCGGGGAAGTACAACAGTGCCCGAGAAAAGGCCCGGGGAAATTATTCCTGTAACCCGGATGAGAAAAGCCATCGCCCGCCGGATGATGGAAAGTCTCCGGAACAGTGCACAGGCAAGCCATAGCCTGGAGGTGTGCGCCAAAGAACTCATGCGGCTTAAGGAAAAGCTGCGAATCGGGGGGCTGGACGCAAGTATTACCGCTCTCCTGATAAAAATTACCGCTCAGGCTCTGTCGGAGAATGCCCTGATCAATTCCACCCTTACAGAAGCAGGAATAGTGTTGTTATCGGAAATAAATGTCGGATTCGCCGTTGCGGCGGGAGATGACCTTTTCGTCCCGGTTGTTAAAAACGCCAATCTTAAAACGGTAGATAAGATACACGCCGAGTCCATGGATCTTATACGCCGCGCCGGAAACGGTACCCTGTCTGAGTCGGATTTGTCCGGCGGTACCTTTACAATTTCCAACCTCGGAATGTTTGGGATAGACCGTTTCACGGCCATCGTCAACCAGCCTGAAAGTGCAATTCTTGCCGTAGGAAGCATAAAAGTGCGGCCTTTCGTGAAGGAGGGACGAGTTGTCGCACGACCGACGGTCTTCTTAAGCCTCACATATGACCACCGGGTAATCGACGGCGTACCTGCGGCCCGCTTTTTGTTGACTGTTGGAAAAATAATAGAAAATCCCTATCCGGTCTTTTGTTGATACCCTTTGCGCGTGTACAATTTTGTAGTAAAATTCACTTTACATTAAATAAAAAATATGTTAATCTTATCTATATCAATAGAGAAGGTTAAGTAGTTGTTTACGATTTCAGCCAAAGGGGTTTATGGATTAACCGCGGTACTGGAACTGGCCTTAAGCCAAAACAGGGGTGCAGTCCAAATAAGGGATATTGCCGAAGCGCATGATGTGCCCCAACACTACCTGGAACAATTGCTGGTGATATTAAAAAAGGCAGGTCTGGTTAAGAGTCTCCGGGGCGCGCGGGGCGGGTATATGCTGGCAAAAACGCCCAGCCAGATCAAGGTTTTCGATGTCCTGGCCTGTCTGGAAGGGGAGTTGGAAATCGTTGCTCGCCGGCATCGAAGAGGGGCCCTCAACTTTTTTTGGGATAAATTAGAGAACGAGCTCTTCGGTCTTCTTGATATGAGCCTGGAAGAATTGATATTGGAACGGCAGCGCGCGGCTAAGCAGTTGATTTACAATATTTGAGGTTGGCAGCAGCGATGAGAATTGCGGATAACATCTGCGAATTAATCGGTAATACTCCCCTTGTGAGACTGGCTAGAATTACCAATGGCTGCGAGGCGGATGTGATTGGAAAACTGGAGTTTTTTAATCCATGTGGGTCCATCAAGGATCGTATCGGTTTGTCGATGATCGAGGATGCCGAGCGAAACGGTATTTGAGCACTGCTCTTTTTTAAGGACTTAAAGACTAATTGCCTCGATATTCTTAAGAAGAATAACGCGGCTACATAAATGTTAACTATTTAAATTGAGATAAATAACAATAGGGGTAACTATGAAACTTTACATTAATGGCAAAGAAGAAAACATTGAGCGAGAGAATCTATCCGTGGTGGAATTGCTCACGCTAAAAGAAGTTAAGATGCCCGATATGGTCTCGGTACAACTCAACGGTAATATCTTGAAGCGTAACAATTTTAACTCGACCTATGTAAAAGAAAACGACCGGGTTGAATTTCTCTATTTCATGGGCGGCGGCTGCGATGGAGCCGATTACTAAAAATAGGAGGGAAACGGTTGTGAACACATGGGGTTTTGAGACTAAGGCGATCCATAGCGGCTGTGACCCTGCCCTCCATCAGGGAGCAACATCCATCCCTATTTATGAAACCACCGCGTACACCTACGGCACGGCCGAGGAACTCGCCGACGTTTTTGACGGGAAGAAGTTCGGCCATATCTACTCCCGCATATCCAATCCCACGGTAAGTGCGTTTGAACAGAGAATGAATGCCCTGGAGGAAGGCACCGGTGCTATCGCCGTTTCTTCCGGGATGGCGGCGGTCTCGACCGTACTGTTCTCTCTCTTAAGCCAGGGGGATGAAATTGTCTCCAGTTCCAGTTTGTTTGGCGGGACCCTGCTGCTTTTTAATAAAATTTTCCGGAAATATGGGGTTAAGGTTCGGTACGTTAATCCAGTAGAACTTAAAACTTTTAGGGAAGCCCTCTCACGGAAAACCGTATTGATCTTTGTGGAAACCATCGGAAATCCCAAATTGGACGTACCGGATTTAAGAAGTATCGCCGCTCTGGCAGAGGAGTTTAAGATTCCCCTGATCGTCGACAGTACATTAACGACCCCCTACCTGATCAAAGCCAGGGATTTCGGCGCCTCCATCGTCCTGCATTCCACCACGAAGTATATAACGGGAAATGGAAGTACTATCGGAGGTGTTCTTGTAGACACCGGTACCTTTGATTGGACAATCGGTAAAGACCGCGAGCTTAAATTGATGGCTGGAAAATACGGCAGTGAGTTAGCCTTCCTGTCGCTGGCCAGGCGGCAGGTGGTTCAAAATACAGGCAGTTGCCTCTCCCCTTTCAACGCCTTTTTGCACTGTCTGGGGCTGGAAACCCTGGCACTCCGGATGGAAAAGCATTGCAGCAATGCTCAAGAATTGGCAGGGTTCCTGGAAGCGCATCCCAGGATTAAACAGGTAAATTACCCTGGAACTAAGAATAACCCTCACTTTAAGACGGCCAATCTTCAATTTCAGGGGAAATTTGGAGCACTTCTGACCTTTCGCCTTGGTTCCAGGGAAAGATGCTTTCAAATGATCAATCACCTGAAAATGGTGAAAAACCTGGCTAATTTGGGGGATGCCAAGACATTGATAATTCATCCAGCCTCTACAATTTATCATGATTGTTCCAAAGAAGAAATGGAGGGGGCAGGAGTTTTCGAGGATATG
>JBFMGN010000250.1:0-5396 GCA_040752435.1 Spirochaetota bacterium | reverse complement strand
CACCTTCGATTACGGCCTCCGGGGATTTGAAGATACACTCAGAAATCTTCAATCCAACGGAATTGCAACATCCGGGGCAGGCTTCTCCCAGGAAGAAGCCCTCAAACAGTGGAACACAATTCTTCGGGGTCAACAAACGTCCATCATATCAATCGGGGCATATCCGCGGGAAAATAATGGTTTTGACGGCGGGAAGCAGGCGGCAGCCGGCGAAAACAGACCGGGGATTCTCTGGAATACCCAGGCAACAATCGAGGCGTTGTCCAAAAGTTTTACTGAAAACAGTTTTGATATTGTGATGGTTCACGGCGGATATGAATGGTCGAATGAACCGGACAAGAGCCAGGTTGAGTTTTACAGAAAACTAATTGACCTGGGTGCAGACCTTGTGGTCGGTTCCCACCCCCACGTTCTCCAGGGAATTGAAG
Organism: Spirochaetota bacterium; assembly: GCA_040752435.1. Taxonomy (GTDB): domain Bacteria; phylum Spirochaetota; class Spirochaetia; order SPDA01; family JBFMGN01; genus JBFMGN01. Next base: position 4,968 of record JBFMGN010000250.1, on the reverse strand, counting down.
CCTACCAGGGCCGCCTGATCGCCTACTCCCTCGGAAACTTTCTCTTTCCCGGTATGGCTGAAACCCGCTTCGGACAGGAGACGGTTATTCTTTCACTAGGAATATATAAGGGAAAGGTTATCTACACGGATCCCATCCCGGTCAAAATCGACAACAGAACCATTTCCATTGATACTTCCGGGATGATCAGCAAAAGACTTCAACTGCTTATAAAATCAGTCAATCAATAATAGTGACAATACGATAGAAAAAACTGTAATGCCGAGAATTCGATCTCTGCTCTATCCGCATAGTATTGGGATAATCTTTAGACATCAGCTTCCCTATCCATTAAGACCTTTTTAATGGTCTCTGTTACCCACTTTGTATTTTCTATGGCTTCTATCGCATCATCCTCGTCATATAATTCTGAAGCAGGTATCCCCTCGATGGAGCCGCACCTTTATTCGTCATATAGCTATAACCTCGCCAGACTTCATGCCAGGCTTTAGCACCCAGTAATGTCCGTGGACGGTTTCCTTCTTAACGGAGCCGAGCCTTTTCATTGTATTCACTACCTCGGTTAGCTCCTTCCTTAGGAAGTCTCTATCATCAAATAGTATTTTCCCATCTTGTGATATCTCAATCAAAATCGGAGGATGTTGCGTTACTTCCTCAACCGTCGATATCAGAAAGGAAGGCTCAAGGTCAAGGCCGAATTCTTCCAGATACCTGTATTCATCAGTTTCCCTGATAAGTATCAATAACGGCATGATATCTTTGACCCTTTTGTGGTAGGTCTTACAAGCTTCTTTAATTACTACAAAGAAATCTATGTCGCTTCCTTTTCTCAATGTCCTTCTGGCAGCCGAACCGAAAAGACACACCGACAAGAGTCGCCCTTTATACCTTTCCCTCAACATTTCCGCCACTTTTACAGAAAACCCTAAAACTGATTCATTCAGCGTTAGCCCGGTCATCTTAAGATTCTCCTCACCGCTTCAATAACATCCCCCACATCTTCATCCGTAAGCTTTGCCGAAATAGGAAGACTCACGGTCTGACGTCCAATTAATCCTATTTTCATACTGCTTTCCTATTTTTAAGAACTATAACGGCAAACCGCGTTGTTAGATAATAAGAGAAGTAAACAACACGGTCAAGTATTTGAAGTGGATGCAAAGGTTGAAATGACGACCGCCAGAAAACTCCTCGGAGATTCAATTGCCATAAAAGGCAACCTTGATACAACCTTTCTCCTAAAACATCGCAGGCTATCAGCTTCAAATACATACGTTAAGCCTCGAATTTTTTTAAATATTTAAAAGGATTGTGCTCCGGTCGCGGGCAAACTTTTATTCTCCCAGCCCTTTCAGCTTCTCCGGCGTCGATTCGCCTAAGAGCATCTTACAAATATTTTTATACCCCACTTTTCGGTTCGCCCTGAAAAGCGCCACAAAGGCGCCGTAGGCGTCGGGGTACTCTTTTGATAGAGCATTAAGCTGATTTTGGACCGCTTTAAGTTCTTCCAGGGATGCGACGGCAGGCATAGTAATACTCCTTTTAAAAATGAATTTGTAATTTTTTCCCTAAATGCTATATAATGAAACCTATAATTTATGAGCATAAAGGTCAAGTGTATTAACTTACCTAAAGGTATAAAAGCCGGCGGGAGCTTAAGGATGAATACAGTTTTGATATATCTTACCGGGCTGTTGTTAAACACGCGCAAGCTGCTCTATAGAAAAAAGGCGGGGATACGAAAAAAGAATCTCCTTTTAAATCAAAAGAAATGGCCTTATCTCGAAGCAGGAATCCGGGGGCGTGCGACGATTATATGTGTTCACGGTTTCGGGAGCAGCAAGGACGAATTTGTGGGCATCATGCGTCACTTTAAGTCGAAGTATCATCTCCTCGCTCCGGATATGCCCGGCTCCGGTGAAAACCCCATCGATGAAAAAGAAACGTATAACGTTGCCACACTAGTTACAAAGCTCGACTCATTCCTTCGACACCTCGGAATAGGCTCTTTCCATTTAATAGGCTCCTCCATGGGAGGTTTCATTACCGCATACTACGCCGCTTTGTTTCCTGAAAAGATAAAAAGTCTTACCTTAATAGATGCAGCCGGGTTCGAAACACCTCAATTAAGCCCTTTTTGGCGTCATTACCTTTCCACAGGTCAAAATTTATTGATATACGATACACCGGAAGGTTTTAAAGAAGCTATGTCTTTCGTGCATGAAAAACCACCGAGGATACCGGGATTCAGCATCCGCTACTTTGTCGCAGAAGCTCGCAAAAAAAACCGAACTCTAAATAAACTCTTTAACGATCTACTTTCCATGGAGTTCAATCCCTTGTTGGACAAACTTTCCTCTATTGAAGCAGAAACACTCATCCTGTGGGGCGAGAAAGACAAGGTAATTGATGTTTCCGCAATCCCGATCTTCCAGCACCATATCCGAAATACAAAAACGAAAGTTTTTCCCGGAGTCGGCCATGCGCCGCATATCGCCGATTTAAAAAAAGTCGTCAGTGAAATCGATGAATTTCTAGCTCATTTGGGCAATCCACGCTGATAAATAAAAAATTCTTATTGCTGAAGACGAAGCGATTGTCCTGGACATCAAAAATGAATTGAACCGAATCGGTTACTCAAACAGGGAACTTTACGAAGATGTGCCGACAGCCGCATACTTTTCGATGGCCTTTATCCGTTCTCCAAGGGTAGGATGGGAGTAGTGATAGAAACTGTATAACGGATGGGGGGTTAGATTGCTCAAATTATCTTTTCCCAAAGTGATGAGGGCATTTTTCAATCCATCCGCTCCCCCTGTGGCATCAACGGCGAATCTGTCGGCCTCATATTCATGTTTTCTGGACCAGGCGGTGAAAAGGGGGGTCAGAAAAAAAGTGAAGGGTCCGGAACAGAAGCTTAAAACTACCAGGATTCCGTAATTACTCGGCCTGGAAAATCCGAAAGCCTTGAATAAAGGCTCTACATGAAGCAAAAGGCTTACGATAAATAACCCGGCGCACATAAGGGCAAGGGATAGTACGAGGCCTTTTACAACATGGCGCCGCTTTGCATGGCCGATTTCGTGCGCGAGGACAGCGGAAAGTTCATCCGGTGTGAAAAGCTTAACCAGGGTATCAAACAGGACGATCCGTTTCGACCTGCCTAAACCGGTAAAATAGGCATTGGAATGCTTCGAGCGTTTGCTGCCGTCCATAACGAAAATACCTTTGGTCTTAAATGACAGCTTGCCCGCCAGGTTTTCAAGTTTTTCCTTCAACGGACCGTCTTCAAGGGGGGTAAATTTGTTGAACAACGGCGCAATTACAAGGGGATACAGGATTGTTATGAGCAACTGAAAAACTACAATAAAAGCAAATGCCAGGCTCCACCAGTACTCTCCTGCTCTGTCCATAAACCAAAAAAGGCCTGCAAGGAGCGGAAGCATTATAACCGCCGAAACCAGCACTCCTTTTAGGAGATCGAGAAAAAATAAAGGGATAGTCATCCGGTTGAAACCGAAACGGGCTTCAATGACAAACTGGCTGTACAGAGAAAACGGAAGGGATATGAACTTAAAGACAAGCGAAATGATGAAGATATACACAATCCCATGGAGATAGCCGGGGATTGAAAGAGCCTTTACCCAGGTGTCGATAATCCCTAAAGCACCGCTTAATACAATAAAAAGTAACAAAATTGCCGAAATTGCCGATGTAAGCAGAGAGAATCGACTGCGGGCAAGCGTGTATTCCGTGGAAAGCTCAAATTTTTCCGGGGCGATGTACTCCTTGAAAATCTCCGGTACTTTCCCCCGATGTTTAACCACCGAGTTTATATTGAGGAATGTTAGGAAATTCTCAAAGATAAACTCCGCCGCGAAAAAAGAAAGATAGATAATAAGGATGGCTTGAGAACTCATTGATACAATACCACGATCTTAAATCCATCGCGGTCGCAGACTATTGTAGTCGAAGACTACGATGGGCAACTGTTTTACAGGGCCGCGAGAGCCGCCTGCATCTTACCATTTGCCAATGCAGCTCTGCACTGTTTACAGATATTAACTTTTTTTTCTTTTACATCATGTTCATAAACAACTTTAATACCGCTTCTCTTGCAGAGCGGGCACTTCCCTCTTCCATGGTTCAGCTTTTCACGCAGCCCGCTCCCTCTATGGTTTTTCGACATATCAACTCCTCTAAATTAATCTTTATATAATATTTCTAAAAATTTTTTCTCAATGCAAGGAAGTTAACTATAGAGGCGGAGTATAAAAAAGTCAAGATTTCTAAGCCGATGCCGTTGGACACGACGGAGGAGTGAGTTTATCAACCATCAGGTATAAAATTACTGTAATGAGAACAACATCGTCTTTACGCGAACCAGGGCATATCGAAAAAACGACAACTGCTTTGTCTTTCTGGCCTTTTCGTTTACACCTGAACGGTTGTTCATAACCAGACCTGTCGAATACTTTCATAATTATACTGCTAAATCTTTAAATAATTGAGCAAATTGTAAAAATAATGAATTTTTGTATTTTCCAGGACCGGAACGTCGGCCGGGGGTGTCGGGGCCGCAGCCACGGAGCCACATGCCCCGTGGTGCGATTCCCTTATTCAATGCAAAAAATCTGATGCAAACAGGAAGGGGGGTTATTCACCCGCTTTTTGAAACAATACTTTCTCTTTATTAGGTAACCAGAAGCTAATTCCGATCGTTGTCCTGAAATTAAAAGAGAGTGACTCGGCAAAAGATTGCGAACCCCCGCTGTAGAGCCGCGAGTTGAAACTAGGATATAAGCTGATATAAGGAGAAATACGGTCCTTTATGAAGTAATAAAGGCTGACGTTTGGAGCAAGACCGAGCTCCACCGAAGAACTGGCTCCGCTTAATGTCGGATGGAAGTAAAAAGAGGCGCTGGCGCCGATTGCGGGAACAAGAGCGGAACCGCTATAAAAATAATA
>JBFMGN010000025.1:0-14164 GCA_040752435.1 Spirochaetota bacterium | reverse complement strand
AAGGGAGGAAGGCGGAAAATAAGATCAATTCCCCCCAGTTTATTGTCGTAATCTCCTAACCTCACCTCGTTGACATAGTAGAGCCCGAAGGGATTAAGATATCCAAGCTCGAAACGGTGGCTGTATACAACCGCCTCGTAAAGTCCGAATAAGAACCACTTAAAGAATTGAATTTCCGCTCTGTGGGCGGTAATAAGTTTTTTCCCGGTATCTACATTTCCCAATCCCACATAATCTTTAAGAAAACCTGTCATCCAGGAAAACCGGCCGATCTTCCCAATGGGCAGATCAAAGCTTATATAATCGTAGGGTTTTGCGGTTTGGGAGAGGGCAAGATTGGCAATGGGCGACGGTCCCCACCAGAGGCTGTCCCGGCCGACCTGAATTGAAGCCAGCTTAAGGCCAAGGTTGGCCTGGGATTTCTGGTTTACCAGAACGGATAAATCTTTTTCACCAGGAGTGTGATAAATGTCAGTGTGAGAGACTTCGCCGCCGGTGGTCAGATTAAATGTATGAAGGTTGTCATCGGGTCTTTGGGGTTCGTAAAACTTTCTGTACGGAGGTACGGTATACGGCAGGTAGGCAAGGATGATTTTATTGTCAAGACCAAGGAATGCATATTTGCCAATCTCAAGCCCACCCACAAAACTCTGACTGATTAAAGGAACAGTATCCCCCATCCGGTTGAACGCTCCGTTAACCTCGGCACTGAAACCGAAATCAAGCCTTCCCCTGGCTTCCAGTTTGTCCGAAGTTTTCAGGACGTGAAATTTCTTTCCCTTAAAACGTTCGATGTAACCGTCCAGCTCCTTTCGTATCCGAGGCGTATTATACTTTCTATGCTCCTTAAGGTATTCATCTATTCTGACTAAATACCCGAGAACTTCCATCTCTGTGTAGGGATGAACCTGGGGCAGATATGCGAGCCACCCGCGTGAATAGGATTTTTCAAGAAAACGGTAAACCGGATCCATATATGGAACATTACGCTGGCTCTCAGAGGAAACCGTATGCAAAAATACAACCAGCAAAAAACCAGTGAACACTTTATATTTTGTGACCATAAGCTTAATCTGCATGGTATGTAACATATCTCAAGCAGGCCTGTTTTTCAATAACTATTGAGGCAATTTCAAAAACCAAAATTTATTAGCCCCCTTCGAGGGCGAGAAGCTAGGGCAAGCATATGGGGTAGCCGCGGAATCACACGGAATGATACGGAAAGCTGCAACCATTAATACTTTTTCCGTATATTTCCGCGGGTTCCGTAGCTAATATTTTGACAGAACCTCCTATTGTTAAACCAAGCGAAAAAGAATATCTTAGTTTAAGGTAATCTGGGTTTACAATTGTGTCTATGGAGGTTCCTCATGCAATTCCAGAAACAACTTTGTGCGTTTTTTTTGCTGCTGATCCCGGTTTTATTATATTCACAAAACAACCAGAAAATCATTTCAATTGATTCCGAAGTATATAATGAACTGGAGACACTCTACCTGGAACAGGGTTATGCCCTGCCCTCCCAATCCAGACCATGGTCAGCAGATCAATTCGACAAAGCCATTGAAGTGCTTGATCCCGCTAAACTTTCTCCCGCCGGCCGAACTACCCTTGAGCATATACGCTCGGCCTTGAAACCGCGCCTTCTCCTGCATGATAAAAAACTTCTCGGATTCAATACTGCGCTGAACACAAACCTCGAAGTGTACATCCGTTCCAATCCTGCCAAAACCACCTGGGAGCACGGTTACGAAGAAAGGCTTCCCCTTTTAACGGTACCCTTTGAACTGTGGCTGTTTAACGGCTTCTATGCTGATCTTGAAATCACCCTGAAAGAAGAATACCGGGCGATTTCAGAAGATCCAAAAAATTACACGAATATTCCCAGGAAATTAACCTACTTTGACTTGTATTTTCCCTTCACGGCCTTCTTTTCACTTGGAGGAAACCACTGGAACATTCAGTTCGGCCGCGACAGGGTTGACTGGGGTAACGGAAATACCGGCAATATGATGATATCTTCCTTCGTTGATTTCTACGATTTTCTGAAATTCGACACATACTGGAAGAATTTCAAGTTTATATCGTTGTACGCTATCCTGGATCCCTGGACGAAACCGGGGGAAGAGACTGCGGGAGAATTATACAAGGCATTCTTCGGTCACAGGTTGGAATTCAGCTTTTTAAAACGATTCAGCATTGCAGTGGCCGAAGCCATGATATTCGGCGGCAAGTATCCTTCTTTAAGAGATTTTAACCCTTTAATGATTTTTCATAACTGGTATATAACGGAATACGGTAATTCGATGATGACAATCGAAGTAAATGTCAATCCATATAAGTGGGTGAACCTCTATCTCCAATACGCCATGGATGAATTCCAAACGCCCTACGAAGAAGAACAGGGCGCCGGGGGCAGGTCGGCCGCCAACGGAATACTGGGCGGCTTGAAGGGCGCGCTTCCACTGGGAAAGGGACACCTCGGTTTCAACGCCGAACTGGCGAAAACAGACCCCTGGCTTTACAACCGCACTCCTCCGCTGACAAAATATACAGCCCGTCGCATGATATGGTCATTTATTCTACCCGACGGCTATGAGTGGGTTGACAAACCCTTGGGTTACCGGTACGGCCCGGATGCCATAGTTCAGAACTACAGTCTGAACTACAGCATTGCCGGCTTTTTTACTACCGGCATAAGCTTCCAGATTCGTGACCATGGGGAGATGTCCATAGATACCCCCTTTGCCACCGGCCGGGAAGCCCAAAGCTTAAAGACACCGACCGGCATCCTGGAAACTACCAGAGTATTAAAATTGGGAGGAGAAATATTCCCTTTCCGTTTTCTATCTATAGGAAGCAATCTCTACTGGATCAATACGACCAATAGCGGGCATGTGGCCGGGGTTACTGAAAACGATATAGAATGGATCACATTTATTAAGTTTCGGTTGTAAAACCTGCCTGCTTACAAAAAATCTTAAGCCCTTATGTCTACATTGAAAGATTGAGGCGATTTTTTTTAAACCGTCTTTTTCCTCTCGCGTAATTTAAGGTCAAGGACTAATACCGGCCGTATTCGTAAGCAGCTTCAAACATCGCAATGATATTGTCCTCAGGCACGTCCGCCTGAATATTATGAATCTGGTTGAATACATAACCACCACCCGGAGCAAAAATTTGCATGCGCTCTTTTACATGCTGCCGGATTTCTTCAGGCGATGAATGCGGCAAAATTTGCTGAGTATCAACTCCACCACCCCAGAAAACCAGAGTTTTACCGAACTCCTTTTTCAGACGAATTGGGTCCATATTGGCGGCCGATGTCTGAACCGGATTAAGGATATCAACCCCCGCTTCAATCATATGCGGGATCAAATGATAGACAGACCCGCAGGAATGCATAAAAGTCTTCATGGCTGTGTTTTGGTGGACCCAATCGCAGAGTTTCTTATAATGAGGTTTGATCATTTCAGCCCATAAATCGGGGTCGATCATCTCTGCCCGTTGCGAACCACTCGGTACTCTCATAAAGATGTCGCGCGTACTGTGAGAAGACCTTCAACTGTTCGTCGGGGATTGAGTCAACGGGTTTAAATTTATCCGGCCGAATGCCGCCCCCCCGGTTGAACGCTGTATCATCAAAGTAGAAACCGCCCTTCGGCATGCGATAGGCAGTGAGTACACCCCTGGCATCGAGGAGCACCCAACTTCCATCAGGCTCTGTCTGTATTCTGGTATCAGGAGGAAACAGCCCCTCTGTCCCGTCGTGCAGACGATGGGGTATCCATTTCGAATCGGGCTGTATGGCACTGAAGACAGTGCTCCAATCCAGGGGGACAATATCCAGGTGGAAACGCTGCCGGACGGTCTCTTCAACGACGGCAATCATAAAACGCGTATCAAGAACCCTGGCAACTCCCGGCAGGCCGAGCTTCTTTTGCAGCCGGGCATAGGCGCTCACGGCAATGCCGGAGGCTTTCATGCCACCGAGATCGATCGGTACCCTGTCTGGAATCTGAAAATTAACTGCTCGGTGCACACGTTCGCGCGAATTCATTTTTTCCCACCTCCGATACCGCACTCTCTTAAATAATCACGGAAGGACTTAAATAATTAAAATCAAGTTTTCTTTTTCCAAGGGATATATTGTACACGTGCGGGCTTAATTCAGTATCGAGAGTAAGAAGGTTTTCCGGTATGTCTTTTTCAAAAAGGAATTCATCCACCAGAAGGCAGGCCTTGGTTCCAAGGTGGTTGATTATCAGGGCATACTCTTCCCGGGGTAAACTGCCTTTCGTAAAAACCTTTCCGTGTACGGTAAAGACCGGATAATTCTCATACCAGAGGAGCCCTGTTTCGTCATGATGGAAGAAATCTGTTTTTAGCGTTAAAGCCTTCAGAATATTTCGTTTCGGTATTGCAACGGTTAGATTACCGCATCTGACAAGCATGAGCCGTAAAAGAGAAAAACCGGCGGGGATGGAAATCGTAAAAACTGTACCTTCCCTCTCCCTGGAGTTCATCCGAAGTTCACCTGCCAGATCCTGTTTTATTTTCTGGTATACCAGATCAAGGCCGACTCCTCGTCCTGATAAATCATCGGGTGTTTGTTTGGTACTGAACCCGGGGCTTGTTATCAGTGCAAGGATATCGGCGGATTCTTCGTTCTGAATGGGGATAGAAAGTTTTTTTGCATGCAGGAGGATTTCGTTCCTGGAGATGCCTCGACCGTCATCCATAATCTGAAGAACAAGTTTTTCGTTATTCTTCATCGCCGAGACGAAGATCCTGCCGGTTTGCGGTTTACCCTGCTGCTCCCGCTCCAGGGAGGTTTCGATTCCGTGATCAACGGCGTTACGGACAAGATGGACAAGGGGATCAGAAAGGAGATCCAGTACTTTCCGGTCTATTTCTATTTCGCCGCCTTTGGTTGAAAACTCAATCTTCTTGTCCAGTTTTTGGGCAAGGTCGCGGACAAAACGATACAACTTACCGAATTCCCGTTCCAGCGGTACCAGGCGGACATCTCTTAACAAGCCCTCCAAACCTTCTGCCAGATCGGACAAACTTTTTAAATTTATAGTTAAGTTTTTATCAATACCCGCAGATGAAACTTCTTTCGACAATCGTATTAACCTGAACTGAAGTTCATCTATAAAACTCATCAGGTTGTCGAGTTTTCCAGCCTCAATCCGCACGAAAGAGCCCGCCGCTTTTTCGCCTGTATCCGGTGCGCTTGTGTCCCTGACAACCTCTTTGAGCAGAAAGGTATCGTAGTCCAGTGAGGCAAGCTGAATCCTGGTTATCTCGTCAATATTAACGGCGCTTAAGATATCTTTCTCACATAAAGCGGATGTGAAATATACGGTTACTTCCGAAAAGAGGGCCTCATCAACTGTATCCAGAGGAGGAATTGTTCGGATGACATTTACCAGCACTTCCAGGTTATTAATGAGAAGATACACCCTGGGATACTTCATAGGGGAAGTTTCGTCAATTGTGCAGATCATTCGGTAAAATTTCTCGCCGCGCTCCCTGGCTTCTTCAAGGAGTTTTTTTTCAAAATCGTTTATGGGTGGAAAATCCGCTGCGGACTTCTCTGCCGGCGTATGGATCGCCGCCTGGTTCGCTGTGCTTTCGGTAGTTGAAATCGTCTCCGCGGCAGCATCATCCATTCGGAAAACCGAAGGTTCAAAAGTCTTTGAGATTTTATCCAGAATTTTCTGGATACTATCAACACCCCGGAACAGGTCGTCTATCATCGGCTTATCGACCGTGCGCCTGCCATTACGAATATCTTCCAGACAGGTTTCAATTTCATGGGAAATATTTTTAAGCTCATCATAATGGAGATAGGCGGCTTCCGATTTTAATGAATGAATGTTCCGAAAAACCCGATTGATGAGGTCCGGACTTTCCGGATTCTTCTCAAGCTCCAGGAGAATTTTGTTAAGAGATGCAACTATCGTGGCACCATCCTCCAGAAAAGCAGCGTTTAGCCTGGAATCAGCCATGAACTACCTTCCATTTTCTTTTCTGGCCGACGAGAATAATTTCAAGGATAGAAGCCGTATTTCGGGCTCTGCATCCTGCATACCCATCAGCAGAATATTTCTAAATGCACCTTCAGTACTGATTTTTCCGATCACCCTAAGCACTGAGGTTTTTAATTCTTTATTTCCCCGTACAAAAACCGCGCTTAACTCCCCGGCCGATTGGAATATTCTCAAATTACCAATGGCATCTATGGCGGATTTCACGACAATCTGATCCTGGTCGTATAATGCTTTCCGAAGAAAGGCGTAGGCGCTTTTCTTGCCGGAATTCCCAAGGCTCCTGGCTGCGAAAGCGCGCATCGGGACCGTTTTCCCGCCGGTTAATAACTTCCCCAGAACAAAGATGTTCGTTGGCGTATTCGCCGCCTGCGCTTTTCCAGGGTTTTGGACGTTTTTTAGAGGGAAATCAATAAGGGTTTTACTTCTGTTACTGACAGTCAAGACTTTATATGCGTTTACGACGCGTGCAAACTGTTCGGCGCTTTTTTGATTATGGGTTAAATCCGGATGAAACTGCTTTACCAGCCGCTTGTATGCCTCCTTCAACTCTTCAATAGAAGCCCCGGAATGTACGCCAAGGGTTCTATACAGCTCAGGCCTGTCCATACTTGATTTCCTCTTCATACGTTTGAAGGGTGGTAATTTCACCGATCACTGTTTCCAGAGCAATCTGGCATTCCTTCAATGTGCGCATATCTTTTTTTAAAATAGCCTTCCGGGATTTTCGGATTATATCATCAATCTCTTTACGAAATCCGGTATCGATGATTTTTCCGGTTTTTTCCATCAGTGAGTTAACTCTTTCTATAAGGAGAGTTACTCTATTTTTCGCCTTGACAACTGCATTCAACGAATCAACTATTAAATCTTCGTCCATGCTGGAGTTGATGGTGATCTGTTGTCCCACACCGGTATCTAAGTCTTTTGCCAGAACATGAAGGATCCCGTCTGCATCTACTGAAAAGAGGACCGCGATTTGCGGCATGCCTTTCTTACTTTCCCGTATTCCGGTGAGCAGAAACCGCCCGAGGGAAGTATTATCTTTGGCCTTTTTTTGTTCTCCCTGGAGAACATGAATTTCAACCGAGCGCTGGTTATCGGAGATAGTGGTAAATATCTTGCGCCGTTGAGCCGGGATCTGGGTGTTTTTATTTAGAATTCTGATAAACTCACCCCCCTCAATTTCCACCCCGAGGGAAAAAGGAGTCACATCTTTTAAAACGATGTCATCTATCGTGCCGGCAACAAGGGCGGCTTGTATCGCAGCGCCGGCTGCCACAACCTCCTCCGGATTAATCCGCCTTTCCGGCTCTAGACTTAAGACCTGGGCCAGCATGGTCTTAACAAAAGGTATCCTGCTGGAGCCCCCGGAAAGTATGAGGCTTTCAATCTCCGCGGCTTTCACGCCAGCATCTGATAGAGCTTCCAGAGAAAGCGTTATTGTCCGCTGGATATGGTCCTTTATAAGACCGGAAAATTCCGAACGGGTAACATTATAACTCAAGTGGATAGGCTTTCCATTTCCCCCGATAAAAGGCAGGGCAATCAAAGCCGTGTCCCTGGCGGACAGTTCAATTTTAGCCCTTTCCACCTGATCCTTTAGTTGCTGGATCAATATTAAATCCGATGAGATATCTATTCCGGATTCTCGGTTGAATTTATCGATTACTTTTTCTAAAAGAAGATCATCAAAATCCATGCCGCCGAGTTGATTATCACCTTTGGTCGACTTTACCAGGAACCTGTCGTCTTGTTTCTCAAGGTACGTTACATCAAATGTGCCGCCCCCAAGATCATATACAAGCACCTTTCTATGCCCCTTAACCTTGTACCCGAGGAAAGTGCGGCGGCGGTAGGTTCATTAATTATACGCCTGACCTTCAATCCGGCCAGTTTTCCCGCCTCCTGGGTAGCCCGCCGCTGGTTTTCGGTAAAATAGGCAGGTACAGTTATGACAGCCTGTGTTACTTCCTGTCCTAAAAAGGATTCGGCATCATTCTTCAATTTTTTTAAAATGAAAGAGCTTATTTGCTCCGGGTTATAACTTCTGCCGTTTATAGTAAATAATTTATTGCTTCCCATGTGGCGTTTCACCGCCATGATGGTGTTTTTTGCGTTCAGTACCGCCTGGTTTTTTGCAGCTTCCCCGACTAAGATATCATCTTTCTCGGTAAAAGCAACAATCGACGGCGTTATTCTGTTTCCCCGGTCGTTAGGAATCAGTCTCGGCTCATCACCGTCCATGAAAGCCGCAGCCGAATTTGTCGTCCCGAGATCAATTCCTATTATTAAGCCCATTATTTTAAACCTTTTTCCTTTAAAGCTATAATCAATTCAACTTCCCCAACTGTTGTATTCAGCCGGCTGGCAATTATGTTCGACGAAATACCCTCCCGATACAATTGAATAACCCTGTCCTGGACCGATACCGGCTTAAATAGACCTTCTGCCCGTTCTTCAATCGGTCTCCCCTTAGGTTTAAGCCGCTCATATACCGAAGTGCGCATCTCATTCTTATCCAATTCACGGTTTAAGATTATAATCGATTTATCGGTTTTCGATAAAAGCTCACTTAACTGTTTCAATTTCTCCTCGATCAGCCCGATATTTCTGCTGGTGGTCTGATTTAATTCGATTATCATCTGATTCACTTCTTCCCGTATCTGATCGAGCATAACAGAGGATTTCAAGGCAGTATTAATTTTATTTTTAAAAAAAAGAAATATCAGGAGAAGAATCAAGAAATTTATAACGGCCGTAAAAAGAAGGGTTTGGAACATGAAAGGTTTATCCTGATATATCTATGTGCTGTCCGAGAGCGGGATCCTTGAAAACCTCTTTTTTATCCTGCGCCTCTTCCTCTTTTGATTTTTCTCTCTCTCTTTCTTTCGAGCCTCTCTCCTTCTTTTCTTTCCCTTCTTCCTTGATTTTATTCGGCCCTTCCGCCACTTGTTTTGTATGTGTCACGCTTCGATTTTCCTGAAACGCTTCTTTTACAAACTCACCTGCCTGGAGTGATTGGTGATGTGCCGGTATTTCTTTTTGCTCAGCCTGTTCCTTGCCAACCTGTTCCAACCGGCCAAATAGAGTCTGTAAATCAATCGGTTGAATGGGCATCATCTCCTCCGGGAAAAATCCTCGTCGGATTCCTCATATTTCGTCACTTTGACTAGATTCCCCTCATTTATAAAGGTTACGGCTTTAAACTCGTTTCTAACCTCTAGGGTGGCATCTTTAATATTTATTTTAACACCTGGAAAAACCTTTAGGGCGGCCGAAACCTTACCCTTGAATTTTAAAGAGGATAAGTAAGACTGGATATCCGCTATCTCCCCATTTAACCTTTCAACTTCACCTTCAATTTCCATTTTCCTGGCAGCGAGGCTTTTCAGATACTGTTCTTTTTCTTCCGGCAGTTTCTGCCTGGCTTTTTTAAGTTTCAAAATAGTACTTATGTTCAGATTTACCTCATCAAGTTCTTTGTAGAATGTGTTTCGCTGTGTTTCAAGCTCCACCAGCTTGGCCTTGCTTTTGGGATCATAACCGACTTCGATAATCGTTTCCGAACCGGCGACAGAACCGAAGGTTTCCGCAATTATCTCTTCCGCAGCCCGCAATCGACCGCCTACAATCTTGGCGCGTTTCCCCTGCCCCATACATACTATCTTTTTATTCGCATCAACCTGGGAATTTATTATGCCGTCGCTGACTATAACATTCTCACCGACCTCCACAATCGCATTCTCTATAAACTTGGCCCAGACAGTTTTGCCGCAGCTTACCTTGCCGCCGCTCTTGCCGGTTATGCCCTGGTGCACGACAATATCTCCTTCGGAATCGAGTTCGCTCTTGCCGACCGTACCCATTATTTCAATATTGCCGGAAGCCTTCACTTTGAATCCGTCATCAACATTTCCCTTTATTATGATCGTTCCGAGATGAACGATATTTCCAACTTTCATGTTAACGTCGCCTTGAACCACAAAGATAGGCTCAACATTTACCTTGCCGGCTGTTAAAAGAACCTGGCCGTTTGCAGCCGCTATCAAGGATTTACCGTCATCTGAGGGCCTCACGTTTTTTCCTATTCCAAACTCAACATCCTTACCGGGCTTGGCCGACAGCATTCTGCCCGTTACCGTTCTTCCGTCTTGTCCCTCTTCAAAAGGAACTTTCTTAGCAAGGATTTGGCCTTCAACAACATTCTGAATCAGGTTTAATTCCTTAAAATCTACTTTCCCATCCTTTTCTTTCAACTTCACTTTAGAATAGTCCGTTTCAAAATTATAGCTAATTTTTGCATCCTGGCCATTTACCGGCCGTGTTCCTTCGGCGACAACGACAGGTTTATTATAGATAGGATGATCAACGAATGATTCCACTACCTCTTCTTTTATTCCATGAACGACGGAATTATTCTTGAGTAAACCGATAATACCGTCAAAGGTAAGATCTGCGCCGCCGGGACCGGGCGGCTGGGCGGTTATCGTTGCCTGCATTTCAAAATCGGTGATGTCCACATTAAGGACGGCATCATGGATCGGATTATAGATAAACTCACCTACACGGACCCATTCCCCATCAGCCTGCCTGACAACATTGTTAATCATATCTTCATTGAAATCATGAACTACCCGGTCCTTTAATTTATCGATGGCGGTCTTTTTTGAAACACGTTTTCCTTTTCCCTTTGGAGCAGTTACTTTGAGATATGCACCGTCGGGACTTAAACGTACCAGGGCCTCACCATCAACATCGTTTTGTATGTCTTCAATTTTTACACCAAGATCCAGCCCAAAATCCGTTTCTTCACTGAATTGGGGGAATTCCGTTTGTTGTACCGTTTCATAGGCAATAAGAATGCAATCCTTTCTGCCTAGGCCGAGGAAACCTTTTTTCCCGCGCTCCAGTATTTCGTATTCAAGTTTCTTTACCGGAATACCCAGTTCGATGGATGCCTGCCGTAACGCATCTTCAAGATCGGATCCGGTAACCTGAACAGATTTTTTATTCCTGTCCACTTCCACCTGATTTTTCATGTATTCTCTTAACTGTACCAAGCTAATCATACCGCAGCCTCCTTCCCAAAGGTCCCCTTTTCCTTAATACTTCCCTTTTACATAATCCCCTTTTTTATATTCGTCAGTTTTGCCCGCAGTCTCATGATGGCCTTAGTATGAAGCTGAGAAATACGGGATTCTGTGACATCGAGAACCTGCCCGATTTCTTTCAATGTAAGATCTTCATAATAGTAAAGGACAAGTACTTTTTTCTCTTTCTCGGGCAGATCATTAATTGCCTGAATGATAACCCTTTTAATTTCCTCTTTTTCAATGATGGTATCGGGGTTCAAACTTTGGGGTGATTCAATACTTTCAACGATCGATACTTTATCATTGTCCTCCCCCGTATACCAGATGTCATTTAATGAGAGAATTGAAGTGCCGCTGACCTTTAACATCAGCTTCTGAAACTCATCAGTACTTATGCCCAGTTCTTTGGCTATTTCTTCATCGGCCGCCGCCCTGCCAAGGGTAGATTCAAGTTTATGCACCGCATCCTCTATCTCGCGGGTTTTCTGGCGTACCGACCTGGGAACCCAGTCGATTGATCGAAGTTCATCGAAAATTGCACCCCGGATCCGGGTTACTGCATATGTTTTGAATTTTACATGTTTATCAGGATCAAATTTATCAATGGCATCAAAAAGCCCGAAAACTCCAAAACCAACGAGATCATCGAATTCAACGTTATGGGGCATACCTATAGCAACTTTACCTGCCACATATTTAACAAGAGGTGCATACTGCTTTACAAATGTATCCCGAATTTTTGGATCTTTAGTTCTTTTGTATGCCATCCAGAGTTCATGTTCCGATTTCTCTTCTAACAGGTTCTCACCCATAATGCATCCTTAATTTAATCTTTTTTCATTATAGTTTGTATAGCCCTGGCAACAACTTTAGGATCCATTTGATTTCCCAGTACATCAATCGCATCGTTTGCAGGTGCGCTCTTCCCTGAACTCTTCAAGGAATCCACCTCACCCGTTGAAGAAAAAGAACTTTCGAATGCAGTAATCTCGGGTAGATTATCAATTTTGTCGGAAAAAGCCAAAGCAGAATCGGAATCCAAAGGTTCCATTTCTTCCGCTTCCTCAGCCTCTTTGTCAATCCGGCTTTCGATAATGGAACTACGCTCTTCTACTTCTTCAATCAATTCTTCGGAATCGCTTAACTCGTCCTCTGAAAAAATGGCTTGGCCGCCGGGGGCAAATTCTTGAGCCGCTTCTTCTGTATTAATTTTTTCATGAGGATTTTCATCGGGCAGTATTATCTCAATGCCGGATTCCGAACCGTCTGTCGTTTCCTCATCCGGCAAAGTCTTAAACAGTTCGGGTAAGAATTTTCGGATAATATACCCGGCGCCCAGACCGAAAAGCCCAAAGGCAAGGCCGCCCACTATAGCTCTAAGCAGGATAATACCAAAAGACACCCCCCCTATTATTCCAGCCAGAAGAGAAAGTACAACGGCCCCCACCGTCATTCCGATTATAATCTTCCAATCAACCAAATTTTCCCTTTCACCCTCCTAGTTACAGATTATGGCAAAAAATCTCTACAGTCAAGTTACTCTATTCTGCCTATCAATTTCTTTAAGAATTTGGAAATACCGCCGCCTTCCTTGAATTCAACCTTTTCCAGGCGTCCGGCAATATGTTTTACACAGATTGAGGCTTTGCCTTTAGGGTCGCTTAATAGAAAGGGCCTTTGTTTGATCACGGAATTCTGAACGGAGGTATCATCATATACGCATCCAAGATAATCAACCTTCAGGTTTAAAAACTGACTGGCAATATTTATCACTCTTTGGGCTACCCGTTTCCCTTCGGTAACTGATTTAACCCTGTTCACTATAAGCTTTAACCCGAGATTCAAATTATCGATTTCAGTGGCAATTATTTTGATTATTCCATACGCATCCGTTATAGCCGTCGGTTCCGGAGTTGTCACTATCAAGGCATCATCGGCGGCTGCTATGAAAGAAAGCACATTGTTGGAAACCCCTGCCCCAGTATCAATGATTAAAATATCGGCAATTGATAATTCCGATAATTCCCGGATAAAGGTCTGGCGTTCCTCTTCCGAAAGATTGGCGATTTTTGAAAAACCCGATGCACCGGCGACTATCTGGATTCCATAACTGGTATCCAGAATAATTTCCCGCATTGTCTTTTGCTTGCGTATAAGGTGGTAGAGGTTATACTTCGGAATAACACCGAGCACAACATTGACGTTTGCCAATCCCAAATCCGCATCCATAACGATAACCTTTTTGCCCAGTTGGGCATACGCTAAGGCGAGATTTATCGATATATTCGTTTTACCTACTCCGCCCTTTCCGCTGGAAATCGCAATAATGCGGGTTGATTTCTGAGCAGTAGATTCCCTGTTCCGCATAATTTCCCGTAATTTCTCTGCCTGATCAGCCATTACTATCTCCACAAAGTTATTCTTTAATGAGACCCCTGCCGGAGGGAGTCAGCGGCTATCGGAAAATACTTTTGCTGCCGTAAATTTTTTTGTCAACCGGTCTTTATTAATTCTAAAACCTTCCAGGTTGATTAACAAGCGTACAATGTTGGCCTTCTGGATGTCCTGGGGTACAACCTGCCCGTCGGTAAAAAAAGAGATGGATTTCTGTTTTTCGGACAGAACACTTACAATATTCCCTATATGGGTCGTCTCATCAAGTTTTGTCAGAATAACAGACCTGTACTTAAAGGGTTCGAACTGCTGGAGGATTTCATACAGGTCCGAGGTCTTGGTAGTTGCACTTATGGCCAGATGCGTCTCCGCCGTATTCCCGCAGGCATCCAGAAGCTCCCGCATTTCCGCCAGCTTCATATAATCCTTGGGACTTTTTCCGATCGTATCTATTAAGACAAGGTCGGCCCCATCATAGAGAGCGAGCTTTTTTTCAAGTTCCGCAAAAGTTTCTACACACGCGACCGGAATACCCATAATTTCCCCATAAGTTTCTATCTGTTTGCGTGCACCGATCCTGTAATTATCGAGCGTAATCAATCTAACACTTAAAGGTTT
>JBFMGN010000249.1:0-5401 GCA_040752435.1 Spirochaetota bacterium | reverse complement strand
GTCGGAATGAAAGGTGTACGCATCCAGGCAATTGTGCGTGAACTTGAAGGTGAGAAAATCGACATTTTAAAATACTCCATTGATCCAAGGGAATTTATTAAAAATGCTCTGTCTCCCGCCGAAGTCCAGACGGTAATACTCCTGGACGAGGCAAAAAAACAAGCCCTGGCAGTGGTCGAAGAGAGCCAGCTTTCCCTGGCGATAGGAAAACAGGGATTAAATGTCCGGCTGGCCAATAGGTTGGTGGACTGGAATATTGATGTTAAAACGGAAGCCCAGTTTGAGGAGATGGATATTTCCGCTGAAACCAAAAAAGCGGTCTCCGCCCTCTTCAGTGATATTGAAGAAGAGGAAGAAATTACGAAAATTTCCGAATTACCCGGTATTTCCGAACGGCTTGCGGAATTGCTCAGGCAAAACGGCATTGAGCTTATAGAAACCCTTGTCTCCATGTCCGGTGAGGAGCTTAGCAGTCTTGAGGGTCTGACACCTCAGGATGCACAGACAATCCAGTCCATAATAAATGAAAGCGTAGAAATAATAGAAGAAGAGCCTGCCGTTATTTCCCAGGCAGAGACTTCCACTGATGAAACGGAATCCCAGGTTGAGTCGTACGAATGCCCGGAGTGCGGCGCTGCAATTACGATTGATATGACTACTTGTCCAAATTGCGGAGTAGGGTTAAGCTTTGAAGTTGAAGAGGATCCTAAAGAATAAAGAGGAAGTATGTCCGACGAACAGGCTAAAAAACCAAAAGCGACCCTAATAAAGCACAGGAAACCCGAAGTAAAAACTGAAACGGAACAGGAACCGGATAAGCAGGAAAAAAAGAAGATTGTAGTTGTAAAGAAAAAAGTTGTTGTTGTAAAAAAACCTGCTGCGAAAGTCGCTGCAAAAAAAGAGGAGAAAATCGAAGAAAAAGAGACACCTGTCGCCGGACGACACTTGGAAGGATCGCAGATAACAGCAGCAACCTCCCCGGAGGTCTCTGAAAAATTAAGGCGCATGGCAAGCAAGAGAGCTGAAGTTGAGGAGTTTCAGGGAAGAAAAGCAGCGGAAGAGACCTACAATAAAACACCCAGAGGTGGGGAGCACTTATTTTCGCCTCAAAAACAAGCCGCACGCAGTCGAGCATATCAACCCGGTGCACGACCACCACGTCCCGATTTTGGGCGAGGAGCAGTCAAGGGTGAACTTTCCAGACAAGGCGGTCAGAGAACCGGCGGCCGGGGTATTGCAACACCTAAGGTGAAGTCGGATTCTGTAATCAGCCTTGAGAAAAAAACGGGAAATAAAAAATTCTTTAAAGCCAAGAAGAAGGGCGTATACCAGAAACCGCGAAAAGAAGAATATCAGGAAAAAGCACTTAACCTGAAAAAGAAAATAGTCCAGCGTGCGAATCCGGTTCCGAAAGAAATCGATATTATGGAGGTTATAACGGTATCGGAACTTGCACGCAAGATGAATTTGAAAGCCTCCGATCTCATCAGCAAACTGATGAGCATGGGGGTTATGGCAACCATAAACCAGCAAATTGATTCAGATACTGCGGCGATACTTACAGAAGAATATGGATGCAAAGTCAACATTGTTTCTTTATACGATGAGACGCTGATCGCAACGGAAGAAGATAAGGAAGAAGATCTAAAACCACGCCCGCCAATTGTTACGGTTATGGGTCATGTGGATCATGGCAAAACGAAACTTCTGGATGCAATTCGCACCACCAATGTCGTTGATACGGAGTTTGGAGGTATAACCCAGCACATCGGGGCTTATCTGGTTGAACATATAAAGGGGCGGATTGTATTTCTCGACACCCCTGGACATGAAGCGTTTACTCTAATGCGGGCACGGGGTGCGCAAGTGACCGATCTGGTTGTACTGGTGGTGGCTGCGAACGACGGAGTAATGCCCCAGACAGTCGAAGCTATTAACCATGCGAAAGCCGCGGGAGTGCCTATTATTGTTGCCATAAACAAAATTGATCTTTCGGAGGCAAACATAGAGAGGGTTAAACAGCAGCTTTCCGAATACGGGTTTATTCCGGAAGAGTGGGGAGGCAGCACACTTTTCAATGAAATATCGGCCCTAAAACGGAAAGGCATTGAAGAATTATTGGACAATATACTTCTGCAGGCGGAAATTCTAGAACTTAAGGCTAACTATAACTGCCGGGCGGAAGGAAGAATCATTGAGTCTAAGGTCGATCACGGTCGGGGGATAGTATCTACGGTGTTAATACAGCGCGGCGTATTGAGAATAGGCGATGCTTTTATTGCGGGCATATACCCTGGAAAAGTTCGTGCCATGTTTAACGATAAAGGCCAGAAAATTGAAGAGGCAACTCCTTCAATGCCGGTGGAAATATTGGGATTTACCGGCATACCCAACGCGGGGGATCCATTCCAGGTAACGGAAACCGAGAAGGTAGCACGGCTGGTAGGTTCCAAGCGGCAGGAGTTGAAAAAGGTCGAAGAAGCGAAAAACGTCAAGAAAATTACTCTCGATAACCTGTACGATTCAATTCAAGAGGGAACGATCCAGGAGTTGAAGGTCATCATAAAAGGTGATGTCCACGGTTCGGTTGAGGCGCTTCAGACCACCCTTGAGAAGCTAAGTACACCGGAAATACGACTCACC
Source organism: Spirochaetota bacterium (assembly GCA_040752435.1). Lineage (GTDB taxonomy): Bacteria > Spirochaetota > Spirochaetia > SPDA01 > JBFMGN01 > JBFMGN01. The sequence goes on along the minus strand of JBFMGN010000249.1, from coordinate 2,758 downwards.
GTCATTCATGCTTCGGCAGGTGCCATCAACGAAACTGACGTAATGCTGGCGGCTGCATCCAATGCAATCATAATCGGTTTTCACGTGCGCCCTACCGGCAATGCACAGGTAATCGCAGAACAGGAGAAAGTTGAAATACGTAAATACAACATAATCTATGATGCAGTAAACGACATAAAAGCCGCAATGGAAGGTTTGCTTGCGCCTGAAATTAAAGAAGAAACAATTGGGAACGTTGAAGTTCGGGAAATTTTCAAAGTTCACAAGATCGGAGTCATTGCAGGCTGTTTTGTATTATCAGGCAAGATTAAACGCGGAGCCAGCGTACATCTTATAAGAAATGGAATTGTGGCGTATACTGGAAAAATCAGTTCATTAAAACGATTTAAAGATGATGTGCGGGAAGTTGAAATGAATTACGAATGCGGAATCGGACTCGAGAATTTCAATGATATTAAAGTCGGAGATCAACTGGAAGCATTTGAGATTAAAGAAATTGCCAAGAAACTCGGCGAAGGATAAAAAATGTCCGACGTCAGGCTCAAGAAAATTGAAAGTCTCCTTCAGCAGGAGCTCAGTACCTACATAATTACAAAAAAAGTGAAGGACCCCAGGGTAAATCCCCTATTTTCGGTCAGCAGCGTGAAGGTTTCGAAGGATTTACACTACGCCAAAGTGTATATATCAGGATTTGCCGAAAAAACAAGGCTCCAGGAATCGGTAGAGGCATTGAATAAGGCTGCCGGATATATACAGGGTCTTTTAGGTAAAAAGTTGAAAACCAGGAATACTCCCAAACTGACATTTATCGCCGACCTTTCAATCCAGGCCGGCTTTGATATAAATAAGAAAATCGAGGAACTGGGAATTTGAACGGACATAACGGGTTGTTGTTGATCGATAAGCCGCAGGGAAGCACATCATTTAAAATCGTAAACACCATCAGAAAACAATTAAATCTCGCAAAAGCCGGCCATGCGGGAACGCTTGACAGGTTTGCAGAGGGGCTCTTAGTTGTCCTTACCGGTAAGATGACCAGGCTGGCTCCCTTCTTTACCGGCCTGGAAAAAGAGTACCTGGCAACTTTCCGTTTTGGAGTGGAGACGGATACTCTGGATCCGGAAGGGCACCTTATTGCCGAAAGTGAAATACCCTCTATCGATGTAATCAGGGAAAAAATAAAAACCTTTCAAGGGAAAATTAAACAGCAGCCGCCGGTATTTTCGGCGGTTCATGTTAATGGTGAACGTGCATACAAACTGGCTCGAAAAGGAAAAAAAATCGACCTGCCGGAAAGAGAAGTATTTATAAAGGGGTTTTCAATTCTTGGATACGCTCCTCCTGATCTTGATGTAAAAATTCGATGTTCGAAAGGCACATATATCCGCTCTCTCGCCAGAGACTTAAGCCGGGCGTGCTGCTCCCGAGCATACGTTGCGTCATTACAACGAATATCCGTAGGTCCGTTTTCATTGAATGAGGCGGTTGCCGTGGAAGATATTATTATTGAAAGAGACCTAAGAACCGGAGCAGAGTGTTTCAGCGGACTTCCCATGGTCAAGTTATGTGAAGTAAAAAATAAATATATTAAAGATATCCTTAATGGAAAGCCGATTCAGGATTCTTTTTTAAAAGAACAGTATGATGGTACCGGGTATTGCGCCCTTTTTACCGGGGAGAAAAAATTCCTGGCTCTTACATACAGGTCCTCTGGAGGATTTTCATATAATTTTGTCGGTGGTATGGTATGAATGTCTCAACCTGGGACAGCTTGGTTGAAGGTAAAGCCGGTATATACGGCGAAACAGCGTTGACGGTAGGTGTTTTCGACGGTTTGCATTTGGGGCATCAATCATTAATAGCCAAAATAGTACAATCCGGTTTAATTCCTACAGTAATAACCTTTCGGGTAAATCCTTTACGGGTTTTAAAACCATCCGACTATCCCGGAGATATTTTAAGTATCCGGCAGAAAATCGCACTCCTTAAAGAACTGGGGGTTCAAAATATCATCGTGATTGACTTTTCCCTTGATTTCAGTACACTGTCAGGCAGGGAATTCCTCGAAATTGTCAGAAAGAATTTAGAACTTCGTTACATGGCACTGGGAATTAATTTCAAATGCGGATATAATAAAGATACAAATGCTGAAAAGGTTAAATTTATTTTAACACAGCATAATATAAAAGTCGATATAGTTGAACCGGTTTATTGGGAAGATTCCATTATCAGCAGTACACGTATCCGAAAAGCTATTCTTGAAGGCAACTTTCTTTTAGCAAGCCAAATGCTTGGAAGAGAGTTTGTGCTGGAAGTGCCCGATCAGGTTCAATACACCCTGCATGAGGCATGCCTGGAAAAAAACCAACTTCACCAGGTCTTACCGGAAAAAGGAAATTTCCAGGTGACTCTGATTGACGGCAGTTCGACCCATGATTCAGAGATGGAAATATTTCACGATTTTATCAGATGGACTCAAGCTGATAATTTTAAAGCAATGAAAATCGTATTTATATAAAAACAAGCAGAAGGAGAAGTAGATGGCTTTAGCAAAAGAAAAAAAGCAAGCGATTATCAAGGAATTCGGCGAAAATGAGAAAGATTCCGGATCTACAGAAGTACAGATAGCCCTTTTAACCACGAGAATAAAAGAGCTTACTGAACACTTTGCGATCCACAAAAAAGATCATAATTCCAGAAGGGGGCTTTTAAAACTTGTCGGTCAGAGACGCCGGCTTTTAAAATATTTGAAAAGAAG
>JBFMGN010000248.1:0-5401 GCA_040752435.1 Spirochaetota bacterium | reverse complement strand
AGCCACCACTTCCTCTTTGACCTTCCTGCCCCGGAGAACCACATCCCCGATCAACCAGGCTATAGTGCGGAACTCCTCCTCCCTCAGGCCAAAACGGGTCATCTCTGAGACCCCCAGCCGCAGGGCGCCTGAAGCGGTGAAACCTTCCTCAAGCGGAGTGGCCTGGAAGTTGACGATGATATTATTCTCCTCCAGTTGCCTGGCTGCCGCAACACCCTTACTGTAGCCCACGTTCACGATCACCTGATGAGTCTCCGTATAAGAGACCTCGGGGTCGCCAGCCACATCCATACCGGCCTCTTTCAGAGCCCCGGCCAAAGCCCTGGCGTTGGCCAGAACTCTCTTCTGGTATTCATCCTTAAAATAATTCATCTCATAAGCAGAGAGAAGCAGTCCCAGCAGGGTTCCCAGATGGTGATTGCTCACGCTGCCTGGGAAGCTTCTCCGCTCAACGGCCTCCCAAAGCTTGTATTTCGGATCGGTTTCCACATAATTCGAGGAGACAATCCCACGTTGAGTTCCAAAGAAAGTCTTATGGGTGGAACCGGTAACCAGATCCACCCCCTCCTTAAAGGGTTCCTGAAAGTACGGTCCGATCAGTCCCAGGACATGCGCCATGTCGTACATGATCATAGTTTCCAGCGACAGTTCATCCACCATCCGGCGGATCTCCCTTACAGGCTCGGAATGGATCGTCATGCTCTTGCCAAGGATTATCAATTCCGGCCGGTGGCGTTCCAGAAGTTCCTGCACCCGGCTGATATCAGTTTTATAAGGATTATCCGGCAGAACCGGAAAATTGACCACCGCCGGTTTTTCCGTCTGCGGGTCCCGGGCAACAAAGTCCCGTAGTGCTCCCATGGGCTGGGCGCTTAAATGTCCACCTTTGATGATATGATGGTTCATAACAGAACGGATCCGCCGCGGTTCGCTCTTGCGGTCATCACGGTTTAAGTAATCCACCAGGGCGCTGAACACTGTCGTGTTGGCCATCTGCCCGCTTATAATCCTGGTCTCTACTTCCCGGCTGCCCAGGTAGGACACCAGTTCCTCCGCCAAAAGTCTCTCTACCTGGTCAATAAACCCGGTCCCCTGGTAGTAAAACACATCCGCATCGTTTAACGCCTTTACCTTTTTATGTTCGGCATACCGGAAGGCAGGGTCCATGACACTTAACAGTCGCGCCAGCGGGGATTGGGTCATCTCGGAAGGAATCAGGTTGATACATTGCATCTGGCGCCAGCGGGTGTTTTCCAGGCTCCTCTCCAGCAGGAGTTGTACCTTTTCGGGTATATCACTTAAGTCTTTCCGGATCTCAGCCGGTTCCTTTACGGCAGCCGGAGCCGCATAGAGGATAACCCGGCTTACAGGCGGCGCTTCGGAGCGCAAGAGAAAGGGTACCACCAGCGCCTCGACCTGTTTACCCCGCATATCGACGTTCAGCCGCGCCTGTACCCCGATATGGCTGTCCAGAAGGGCCATACAGATAGCCCGCCGTTCTTTTTGCTCGGTAAGCACACTATAGAGGCCCTCCCCGGCTGCAACCCAGTAGGGAACCACAGTTCCACTGGTCACCCATCCCACATGCGATTCTCCGGAATAGACCTTTGACCCTTCCCGGACAATCCCTTTCTCCAGCAGAGTAACCTGGCGGATCAACCTGGGAAGCGCTTCAAGGCTGGAAAAATCATTTTTAAGAATTTTCTGAAAGGTTCGAAACTGCCGGTAGAGGGCCGGCCGGCCGATAAAATCTCTTTTCAACGGACTAAAGCTGACCGCATAACGGGCCAGGGGGCAGGCGAAGATAGGGATCGGGATGCCTTCCGGGTCGATCCCCAGTTCATGCCCGTAGAGGGGCAGCCCGGCCTCCAACCGGAGGGTATCTCTGGCTCCCAGGCCCACCGGGGAAGCGCCCTTCTCAATGAGCCTGTCCCAGATCAATCCAGCCGTTTCCCTGGGAACAAAAAGCTCGAAAGATAAGGCCTCCCCCGTATAGCCTGTTCTGGAGACAATCAACCGTTCCCCCTGAAAAGCGCCGATGGAAAGAGAGTTTCTCTCCGGCTCCGGCAGGTTGATACCATCCAATACTTCCTTAAGGATTTGACGGGACAGCGGCCCTTGCAGGGCAAGCATAGCCAGCTCTTCGGTTTGATCCACCAGCTCAACGCCGGGGAAAGAAGGCAGGAGCGTCTGGAAATGCCGCCAGTCTTTCTCCCGGTTGGCCGCATTCACCACCAGAAGGTATTCCTCTTCCAGCGGGTGGTACAGATAGGCATCATCTACGGCCGCACCCTTTGGGTCGGGGATCATGGTGTAGTGAGCCTTGCCTGCCGCCAGCGCGGCGGCATTGTTCGTCAGCCCATGCTGAAGAAAATCCAGGGCGCCTTTCCCCCGGAACAGGAATCTGCCCATATGGGAGATATCAAAAAGGCCGGCCTCCTTGCGGGTCAAGAGGTGCTCCTCCACAATCCCGGTTGGATACTGCAGAGGCATCCTCCACCCGCTGAACTCCACCATCCTGGCCCCCAGTTCGATATGCCGGTCAAACAGCACGGTTTTATTCATCCTTTACCTCCGAACCGGTCCCTTTGGTACTAAAGCGGACGACAGGTTTCTTGGCTGCCAGGACTTCATCAATCCTTCGTACCGGTGTTCGCATCGGAGCCTGCTTTAAGCTCTTCGGATTTTCCTGAATCTCTCGGTAAATCTGGGTCATGGTCTCGATAAAGTCATCCAGGGTCTCCTTCGATTCAGTCTCCGTGGGCTCAATCATCAAAGCTTCCTGGACGATCAGGGGAAAATAGATTGTGGGGGGATGCACCCCGTAGTCGATCAGCCGCTTGGCGATATCCAGCGCTGAAGTTCCGTATTTTTCCTTTAGCAGCCTGGCTGAAAGCACAAACTCATGTTTACAGAGCTGATCATAGGGAAGATGGTAAAGGCCTTTCAGCCGCTCCTTCAGATAATTGGCGTTCAATACGGCCAGGTCCGAAACCGCCTTCAAACCGTTTTTACCCATAAACAACAAATAGGCAAAGGCGCGCACCCAGACAGCCGCATTGCCGTAAAAACCGGAGATCCGGCCGATTGAAGCCGGCCGGTTAAAATCCAAATGATAGCCATCCTCTGCCCGCCTGATATCCGGAACCGGTAGAAACGGCAGCAGCTTTTCGTTCACAAGGACCGGGCCGGCACCGGGACCTCCGCCTCCATGGGGAGTGGAGAAAGTTTTATGGAGATTCAAGTGGACCACATCAAAACCCATGTCGCCGGGCCGGGCCTGGCCCAAGATGGCATTCAAATTAGCCCCGTCGTAATACAGAAGGCCGCCGGCCTTATGAATCAAGTGCGCAATTTCCGTTATGTCCTTTTCAAAAAGCCCAAGCGTATTGGGGTTGGTAAGCATGATGCCGGCCAGAGTTGCGTCCAGATTACTTTTAAGGCTGTCCAGGGAAACAAGCCCCTCGGTGTTGGACTTGATCTCCACCACCTGAAAGCCTGCCAGGTGGGCCGAGGCGGGGTTGGTCCCATGGGAAGAATCGGGAATCAGGATACGGGTTCTCTCTTTCTCCCCCCGCTTATCGAAAAAGGCACGGAAAAGTTTCATGGCGGTAAACTCGCCGTGCGCACCGGCAAAGGGCTGCAAGGTTCCCCATCTCATTCCGGTTATCTCGCAGAGTTTTTGCATTAAATCGTACATAAGTTCCAGCATCCCCTGGACGGTACTCTCCGGCTGAAGGGGATGGAGATTCTGGAAACCGGGCAGGCAGGCTGCATCTTCGTTCAGCTTCGGGTTATATTTCATGGTACAGGAACCCAGGGGATAGAATCCAAGGTCTACCCCAAAATTTTTTCTCGAAAGACCCGTATAGTGGCGTACCACATCCACTTCCGATACTTCGGGAAGCTCCGGCTTTTCTGCTCGTAAGTAGCGGGCAGGGAAAAACTCCGAAAGACTCCTCAATGGTACCCCCGGATCCGGCAGGGAATAACCTTTACGGCCTTGCTTTGAGACTTCGAAAATCAATGGATCTTTCATTGGAGTATCTCCTTCAAGGTGTCCACATACAGATCCAGCTCTTCTCTGGAACGCTTTTCGGTTACCGCGACTTCAACGGCCTGTCTTAAGGAGTCGTCCGGGTAAAAAGAGCGCAATGCGATCCCGCCTAAGAGACCTCTTGCCAGCATGCGGTTCAACACGGATTCCGCATCCTGGTTCAACACGACCGGGAACTCATTGAAAAAGGGCTGATCGTAGAGAGGTTTGACAGGCAGTTCTCGAATAAGCCTTTCGAACAGGTAGTGGGCTTTTTGAGTATTCTGCCTTCCCAGTTCCTCCAATCCCTGTTTACCCAGCAGGGAGAGATAGACAGTTGCAGTCAGAGCTGCCAGGGCCTGATTGGAACAGATATTGGAAGTCGCCCTCTCCCTTCGGATGTGCTGCTCCCGCGCCTGAAGGGTTAGCAGGAACGCCCTCCGGCCTTCACAGTCGAGAGACTGGCCGACTATTCTGCCCGGCATCTTGCGAAGAAACTTTTCCCTGGCTGCGATGTAGCCGGCCGAGGGACCTCCGAAGTAAGATGGAAGCCCGAAGGGCTGGATGTCCCCGATAGCGATATCGGCTCCCCATTCCCCAGGAGACTTCAAGATTCCCAGGGACATCGGGTTTGAAGAGACGACAAACAGAGCCTGGTTCTCCCGGATCAGCTCTCCAAAACCCGAATAATCCTCCAGATATCCAAGGAAATTGGGATTCTGGACGATCACAGCCGCGACGCCCGGCGAGAGCCCGGCTTTGAGATCCTTAATGGAGGTAGTTCCGTTTTCGAGTTTCACCTCTCTTAAGGCAACACCCAAGCCGGAAAAATGGGTGCGCAGTACCTGTTTTGTAAAAGGATGAAGGCCGGCGGAATACAGAATCGTATTCGAATTGTGCACGCTGTTCAGGGCAATGACCGCCGCCTCGCAGGCAGCGGTATGACCGTCATAGAGGGAGGCATTAGAAGCATCCAGGGAGGTCAACTCACAGATCATCGTTTGAAATTCAAAGATGGCCTGCAGGATACCCTGGGAAATTTCAGCCTGATAGGGAGTATAGGCGGTGTAGAACTCGGATCTGGAGACCAGATGGTGGACTGCCGCAGGAATGATATGATCGTAGGTTCCACAGCCCAAAAAGCATATATACTCCGATCTGTTCTTGCCGGCTAAAGCCTTAAGCCGTGTAGTTACCTCGTATTCGGAGATTCCGTCAGGAAGATTAAGCGGCCTTGTCAGCTTTACTTCCGCGGGGAGATCGAAAAAGAGCTCTTCCAGACTGCCGGCCCCCACGGCTGAGAGCATACTCGAGATATCCTCCGCAGTATGGGGAAGATACGGTAACATAGTTTCTCCTCCTGCT
>JBFMGN010000247.1:0-5410 GCA_040752435.1 Spirochaetota bacterium | reverse complement strand
CGAGGAGAGAGCAGGCTGACCGACAATAGCGAATACCTTACCTTCCTTGATAAGATCACGGCCCTCGGGGCCCATACAGATGCCGGTAATAGAGTAATCGGCAGGATTGTAACCAGCTTGCTCAATAGCCTTTACAACACCTGGAGCCATAATATCCGGAGTGTGGACGTAAATGCCAATTACCGACTTTCCATAGCGCATGAGCAGGTTGCTGGTCCGTTCGAATGAATCTTCATTGTTCCACTTTCCCTCACCCTGGACGACTTCGATCTTCTTGTAAAAATCGATGACAGAGTGAAAACCTTCGGTACATTCATTGGTGAATGCATCTCCTAGAGCACCGGTAATTTCGATTACCACTCCTTCTGGATCCGGTCCGTACTTTTCCTTTAGCTTGCTCACGAAGATTTCCGCTGCCTTCTTGGAAGAATCGGTAATGTCGAAGGAGATCCACAAATCGACCTTGCCGCCTTCTGGCGCATTGTCAAGTGCTATAATCGGAACATTGCGTTTATTATATTTCTTGATTCCCGGAATGACTGCCGCAGTATCTATTGTGCCGCCGAATATGAGTCCGTTTACACCCCGTGCCAGAAATGAATCCATTTGATCCAATTGCTTGATTATGTCATTCTGTGAATCGGCAACAATGATTTCGATACCAAGCTCCTTGGCCTTCATCTCCGCCCCCCGGATCATCGCCTGGGCGTATGGCGGGGATGAGTCTCTGACAGTCATGCCAAAAACCAGCTTATCTTCCTTCTGCCCTTTGCTGAAAAGCGGTGCTGAGAGCATTATAACCAGGACCATTACAAGTAAAATTTTTTTATTCTTCATGTTTTCTTCCTCCTTAAAATCCTTTTAATTCTTTTCTTTGTTTTCGATTTTGATATATTATTTCTATCCTAAGTATTTACCTCCTTTTTCTTTAGAGATTTAAAGAATTTACTCCTCCTGAAATCTTACTAAAATAGCATCCCGATGAGCAGGAAAGCCTTCATAATTCGCTAAATCGACCATAACATTCCTAAGATAACTTAAGCCTTCTTTAGAGAAGTACTCGAAGCTCACTGCCTTTAGGAAGTGTTGTGTCGACAAACCTCCTTCCACATAAGCTTTACCGGCTGTAGGTAGAACATGATTCGGACCCGATCCAAAACATCCACAGGAAAGTGGGGTATAATCACCTAGGTAGATTCCCCCTGCATTTTTGATTTTCAGCATATCGTGCATGACATCCTTGGTTTGGATCTCCAGGTGTTCCACAGCATATTCATTGGCAAACTCAATGGCTTCCTCATGGGTGTCCGTAACGATGATCGCTCCGTATTTGCGGAGTGACTCGGTAACGAAATATTTATGTTGATCATCTAGCTTTTCAATATGCAAACCAATTCTTTTTTGTACTTCTTTTGCCAGGGTATTTGAAGCTGTAACTAATACACCAGTTGAATCCGTACCATGCTCTGCTTGAATTATCAAGTCTGCCGCTACATATGACGGATTGGCACTGTCATCAGCTATGATTAAACCCTCACCTGGTCCCGCTTGTGTTCCAACCGCTACTTCGCTTTGGAGTAATCTAAAAGCTGCTAATACCCATTTGCTTCCCGGACCTGTTACTTTATATACTCTAGGAATGGTTTGGGTTCCAAGGGCCATGGCAGCGATTGCCTGCGCGCCTCCGATCTTGAATATTCTATCTGCATGAGTGATATCACAGGCCACAAGGACTGCCGGATTAATCTTACCGTTAGGTGCAGAGGGGGTGCAGACGACCACTTCAGGAACTCCTGCTACTTTTGCTGGAATGACCGACATCATAACTGCTGACGGAAACCAACCACGTCCACCAGGAACATATGAACCCACTTTTTCAATCGGGATAAAGACCTGCCCTCCGATCAGCCCAGGCGATATCTCCATGGCCCATTTCTTCCGCGGCATCTGAGCTTCGTGAAAGCGCCTGATATTCGCTGTTAAAGTGTTGAGGGAGTCTATAATTTTTTGATCAACTAGATCGTACGCTTCCTGGATCTCTTTCGGCGTAACCTCGATTTGCTCTTGTGTTAAATGCACCTTCTCGAATTCTTTCGTATATTCCAGTAACGCATCATCCCCACGTTGCCTGACATTTTCTATAATTCCTTTAACAATATCTATGACCGATTCAGTTTCTACAAAACTACGTGCGATGATACGGCTCTTTTCCTGCTTCGATAGCTCCTTTAAACGATAAAGTTTAATGTATTCTTTGTTGTTCGACATAGTTCCTCCTTTAATATCGATAGCTTCACTGAATCTTAAAAAGTTATTTAATATGCAACATAATATCATATAATGCAACTTTTGTCAAGAAACCCGAAAAAATAAAATAATTAATTTTTATAATACGATAATTTGTTGCACTATAATAAACTATTATAAAAATCCTGCAATTCGATAAAAGAATCTAATCCAATTTGCCTCCGGCTGGATTGCCGCTGGCTGTCTCCGGCACAGGATAGGCTAAAGAATGACTCGCCGCCATGCCGATAATCGGGGTATCGAAAATAAAGCCGGGGTTGAATTCCGGCTGAAACCGTATTCGCGCCTCGATCGGCTTCTGTTGAAGAACCTTTTTCAAGATGTGCGGCCTTCGGCCCATTGTCGTATCGCCTTATCTATAGGCTAACGCCCGACACGGCTTAAGCCATTGTCGGACTTTATTATAGATATTCGCAACATGCGAATAACATTAAAGGAATAGCCTATAGTATTCGGCGATGGACGGAATCAAGCACTCTGGGATGCGGAAAGGAGACAGGCGGAAAGATGGCCGGGAGCTATTTCCTTAAGCGGAGGCCGGGATAGGCTGCATTCGGGCATTGCAAATGGACACCTGGGATGAAAGTGACATCCGGGAGGCGGATTGATAGCGCTGGGAATCTCGCCGCGCACCACCTCCCCTTTCCTTCTCTGGTCAGGGTCGGGAACAGGCACGGCCTCTAACAGGGCCCGGGTATAAGGATGATGAGGGTTTAGGAACAGCTCATTCCTCGTTCCGATTTCAACGATTCTCCCGAGATACATGACGGCAATTCTGTCACAGAGATACTTGGCGGTTGCCAGATCATGGGTTATGAAAAGATACGTGAGATTGAACTCGTCTTTCAATTTCTTCATCAGTTCCAGGATTAAAGCCCTGACCGAAACATCGGCCATAGCGATGGGCTCATCCGCCACGATAAACTCCGGGTAGGTGATGAGGGCTCTTGCGAGAACGACCCTCTGGCACTGCCCCCCCGACAATTGATGGGGATACTTCCGGTATAAAAAATCGGCGGGGGTTAAGCCTATCTTCTCCATAAGCGTGAGAACCTTCTCTTTTTGTTCCCGGCCATTCCCAATCCGGTGAATTTTTAAGGGATGTCCAATCGCCTGGCCCACGCTCATCCGCGGGGAAAGGGAAGAATTGGGGTCCTGGAAAACAATCTGTATTTTCTCCCGTATCCTCTCCATCTCATGGGTGGAAAAAGATTGCATATCTTTCCCCTTGTACGCGATCTGGCCGGATGTCGGTTCGATAAGCCGGAGGAGAAGCCTGCCGGTGGTGGATTTCCCGGAGCCGCTTTCGCCGGCCAGACCCAGGACCTCCCCTTTATTTATGTGAAAGGAAATGTTATCCACCGCGTGAACAACGGCGGTCCTCCGTCCTTCGAAAAGAAGATCGAGGAATGAGGAATGGATTGAAAACTCCTTTACGAGGGAAATCACGCGAATCAGTTCATCCATAGAGCCCCCGCGTTTTCGTACAGCCAGCAGGCAGCTTTTTGATTATCAGCGTATGTTATGAGTGACGGAGTTTTTTCCCGGCAGATATCCATCACCTTCGGGCAGCGGGGTGAAAACCTGCACCCGGGTGGAGGACTGACAAGGTCCGGTGGATTGCCGTCCATGGTGTTAAGTTTTTCCTGGTCCAGTTTGATGTTCGGGACACATGTGATAAGGCCCTCGGTATAGGGATGTTTAGGTCTGTGAAATATCTGGTCGGCGGTACCAACTTCCACTATCTTACCGCCGTACATCACCGCCACCCGGTCGACGATTTCGGCTACGAGTCCAAGGTTGTGCGTGATAAGCAGGATTGAAAGATTGAATTCCTTTCGGAGTTGATTGAGAAGGTCGATGAATCCCGCTTCGACAATGACGTCAAGCGAAGTTGTCGGCTCATCCGCAATTATGATATCCGGGTTCATAATCAGGCCTAAGCCGATCATTATTCTCTGCCGCATACCCCCTGAAAACTGGTGAGGATATTCGTAGAGCCGCCTTTTTTCGATCCCCAGGCGTTCAAGGATCTGTTCAGCCCGTTTTAGCGCCTCCTGTTTCCTGATTCCGGGTGAGTGCTGACGTATTGTTTCGAGAAATTGATAATCCAGGCGGTTTAAGGGGTTGAGGGAAGTTAATGGATTTTGAAATACCATGGCTATATTCCGCCCCCGCAGTTTTAAGACTTCTTTCTCTTTCATTGAAAGGATATTTTCGGATTTGTAGAGTATCTCTCCTCCGGTGATTTTTCCCGGCGGCCGGACAATGCGAAGAATGGACAAGCCAAGGGTTGATTTCCCGCAGCCCGATTCGCCCACCAGGCCCAAAGCCTCCCCTGGAAGAAGTTCGATACTCACATCCTCAACGGCTTTTACTGTTCCTATCGTTATCGGATAGTCGATCGACAGATTTCTTATCTTTAAAATCGGTTGCTCCACTTACCTCTCCAGCAGCCTTGGATTAAGTATTTCCGACAATCCTTCACCGAACATGGTGAAACCTAAGGCCAGCACCATGATCATCATGCCCGGAAATGTTATCATCCACCATGTTCCCGAGGGGAGAAATTTTTTCCCCATGGCAAGATCCATTCCCCAATCAGGTACACCCGCGGGAAGACCCAGCCCGATGTAGGAGAGGGCGGCTTCCGTCATGATCGCATCCGCGATGTTGAGTGAAAAAATGACGACCACGGTGGCGATTACATTGGGAAAGATATACTGCCAGAGGATTACGGCTCTCCGTGCACCTATCGCCCGGGCTGCTTCTACATAGACTTCCTCCTTGATGGAGAGAGTCTGGCCTCTCACGAGCCTGAAGTAGGTAGGAATATAGATGACTGAAATCGCCAGGGTGATATTTATTATTCCCGGTCCGAGCATCGCGGCAAAAGCGATGGCAAGGATCAATCCGGGAAACGCGTAAACCGAGTCCATAACCAGGGAAAGGAGGCGGTCAAGAATCCCACCGATAAAGCCCGAGATAAGTCCCAAAGAGATTCCCACGAGGGAAGACAGGATGGCGGCCGCGAACGCTACGCCAAGAATGGTGCGTGAACCATGAACCATCCTGGAAAAGATATCGCGGCTTAAATTAACCG
>JBFMGN010000246.1:0-5414 GCA_040752435.1 Spirochaetota bacterium | reverse complement strand
GCTCACCTCAGCCAATGACAACCGGCCTTCTCTGGCTTTTTTTGCCAGAGTATCCAGTTCGTGACAGATAGTTTGCGTATTTTTTACATCGGCATTTTTTATTACCGGTACGTATATGCCTCCTTCCACATTAACTGCAAACCCTACGTTTATTTCCGCGGCTGTTTCAAACAAGTTTTCTTGCGTGAGAAAAGTACGCAAAAGAGGATGCTGTTTCAAAGCCTCGGCGGTTATTTTTATCAAAATCCCTGTATAACTTAGTTTAATTCCGGCGTTTTTATAATCAGGCCCCATTTGCCTGTAGAGCGTGACGAGCTCAGTTACATCTGCATCAATTACCATCGTAGTTTGTGCAGTCGTTTGAATACTTTTCAACATATTTCCAGCGATACTCTTTCGTAAATCGCTTTTTCTCTTTTTTGAAGTTCTTTCCGAAAGAACTGGTTCATTAACAGGCTTTATCTTTTCAGCCAGATATTTTTTAACATCGTTTCTTGTAATGGCACCACCAATGCCCTGCCCTTTTATCAAACTGTAATCCAATCCATATTCATCAGCCAGCGTTTTTGCCTTCGGTGTTATCTTGAAGTGAGGTACAGAGGGTACCCCGTCGGAAGAATTATATTGAGAGCTGCCGATTAATTCAGAAATATCCTCATCAGCCGTTGCAATGACGGCTATAGGCTGACCGCACGCGAGGGTTGCGCCTTCTTCTGCCAGTATCTTACGCAGAACACCCTTTACGGGCGCTTCCACTGTGTTTGTAATCTTTTCCGTTTCAACTTCCACAAGGGATTCTCCCTCAGTAACAAAATCGCCTTCTTTTTTTATCCATGAAAGAATACGTCCCTCTTCCATTGATAATCCAAACTTAGGCATTTTAATAACCACTGCCATGATGATGTTATCCTCCAAAAATATCTCAACCAGGGTCGGGTTATTCCTTAAAACTCCATCGTTTCTTGGCACGCTTTTACAACATGGCCGGTAGTCGGAGCCACGTAGTCTTCTAAAACAGGTGAAAATGGGATGTGTACATCCAGCGTGGTAACCCGCTTGATGGGTGCTTTGAGGTATTCGAACATTTCCTCCGTTACCATGGCCGATACTTCAGCACCGAATCCCAATCCTTTGGGGCCTTCATGAACAATTACCAACCGGCCGGTTTTTGCAACCGACTCAAAAACGGTCGCTTTGTCGAGTGGGAATAGAGTTCTCGGGTCAATAATCTCTACCCCGATATCTTCACCGGCAAGCTCCTCCGCGGCCTCGTAAGCAAGCTTAAGCATGGCCATGGTGGCAACGAGCGTTATATCGGTTCCTTCTTTTTTAACCTCGGCTTTGAAAAGTTCCAGTTCATAAATTTCTTCCGGGACTTCACCTTTACTATTGTAAAGAGTTTTATGTTCCAAAAAAATTACAGGATTGTTGTTTCTGATTGAAGCAATCAATAAGCCTTTGGCGTCGTAAGGCGTTGAAGGTGCGACAATGACAAGTCCGGGAACACACATCAACCACGGCTCAACGCATTGTGAGTGGTGATACGCACAACGGATTCCGCCACCGGTGGCTGCCCGTACAACGATCGCACAATTGACTTCGCCATTGAACATGAAACGCAGCTTGGCAGCGTTATTTACCAGTTGATCGTAGGCGACACCGATAAAATCCGCAAACATAATTTCGGCCACAGGTCTTAAGTCGGAAATCGCCGCCCCGCAGGAAAGACCAATTATAGCAGCTTCCGATAAGGCAGTGTCTTTGGCTCTGTCTGGCCACCGTTGCCAGATTCCCCTGGTAATCCCGAAATCTCCACCCATCTTCGCCACGTCTTCTCCGATAATAAATACACTCTCGTCTCTCTCCATTTCCTGGTGGAGCGCTTCATTGATCGCTTTACCGAACGATACTATCCGGCCCATTACCTGTCCTCCACCTCTAGGCCTGCATATACATGCTTGAGCGCATTCTTCGGATCGGGATACGGACTTTCTAAAGAAAATTTCAGCATCGCCTCTACTTCCTCCGCGGCCTTTTTCTCCAGCTCCTCAAGCTGACTCTTAAGACAACTGTGTATTTGAACCTCCTTAACCACTTGTATAGCTTTTCAAGTTGCCAGTTATTCAAGCTGGCTAATCGGATTGGTGACGAACAGGTTCTAACGCTATTGGTCTCAGCCGATTGAAAAACGCCTGTAACAGGGCGGTGGTTGTCATCTGATAAACCGGTGATCCGATAATTATTCCATCTGCGCTAAGCATGCTTTCATAAAAGCCATCCATACTATCGCGAAAAGTTGGACAATAGTTGAGGCTCTCCCGGATACACCGGTCACAATGAATACAGTAGTGTATCTCTTTTCCTCTTAAATCTATCAGTTCTGTTTTTACACCTGGAATATCAGCGGCAGCCGCGAGGGCTTCTTTAACACTATACAGCGTTGCCCCTTGACGCGGGCTCCCGCTTACTCCGACTACCGTGACGTGCACATGATACCTCGTATTAATACTCTTCAAGCATGCCGGAAAAGTCGGTCTGCGAACATTATTAAAATCGGCGATTCAACCCTATCCCCTCATATCTCAGCCTGCATTCCTACAGAGTTGTTCCCGATAATCATTTATTTTATCATTTATTATCCGTTTTTCTTATTATTTTATTATTATATTTTGAATTCCGTATTTTGTCAAGCGATTTATTCATTTCCCAGAAATCCCTCAATCTGTTTGATTCCGTACCGGGCTATTCTTTGTGACAATCGGTATACTTTTTTATGCGGCTTAAGAAATTTCTTGACATAACCATCGGGGAAGATTATTATTTTTATATTGAAATAGTTGCAAAATGGAAATAAATGATGGGTAAGTCGTATACCCAACAAATTGATCGGGTTATTCTCATCTTGAGAGACATCATCCGGTTAAAGCCGCGTTTAAAGGCGGTGGTGCCCGAGCAACTGGCCCAATTGAAGGAACGGCTTACATCGCTTAATCCCGAGGGGGGCAGCGGGCGTGCCACCGATTATGACCTCTTTTTTCGTATCGGCCTCATTCTCCAGGGCAGGCAGGAGTCCCTGACCATGGGGGAGCTGAGCGAAGAACTGTCCGTTCCCTTAAGTACGGCTACACGCATGATAGACTGGCTGGTTGAGAGCGACTATGTGGAAAGACTCCCTGGTCGGGAAGACCGCCGTATCGTTCGTGTCGCCCTCACTCAAACAGGTCAGGCGTTGTATAAAACCATTATTGATTTTATGAGGCAACGGCTTACCCAGATTCTTAAGCAGTTTACCGAAACGGAACTGGAAAATCTGTTGTTTCTCATGGAGAAGTTGATAAAGGGTCTGGAGGAGATTGATGAATAGCTTTTTACCGGCGAGGTGCTTCGTGAACACATCGGCTGCAGCGATCATTGTATCAATGACAATGTTTACTTCAGGGTGTTCCGTTTCTCATATGATAAAAGCTGTACCGCAAGATGAGCATGGCTTTCCGGTTGGTGAAAGTTCGATAACTTATATCGGCCATGCCACCACTCTGCTTCACTTAGACGGGCTGAATATCATCACAGACCCGATATTCAGCGAGTATATCGGCCGCTTTGCCAAACGCTATGTTGAACCGGGAATACCGTTTGAAAGGCTGCCTGCAATTGATGCGATCGTAATCTCCCATGAACACTGGGACCATTTGGATAAACCCACACTTAACAGATTTGCAAAAGACATTCCGGTGATTGTGTCCAGGGGTCTGGCCGGGGGCATAAAGGCATTAGGCTTCCACGATGTGCGGGAATTAAGCTGGTGGGAAAGTACGAAACTGCAAGGCGCGGTAGTCACGGCCGTGCCTGCAAAACATATGATCTCTCACCCATCAGGCTTTGTCATTGAGCATACCAAAAGTGTTATCTTTTTTGCAGGCGATACGGGGTTGTTTGATGGATTCAGAGAGATTGGTCAGAGATTTACGATTGACGTGGCCTTGCTGCCTATTGGTGATTATCGCCCGCATCTCGCCTTTGTTCCAGGTCTGAAGGCAGGCATGCGGGCGCAACACATGGCGCCAGGCGACATGCCTGAGGCAATAGCAATGCTTAAATCAAAAATGGTCATACCCATTCACTGGGGCACTTTCAAAATCTCGGGAACCGGTTTGGATGAACCGGTGGAGTGGCTGAAACGGATCATTGGGCAGCACGAATTAAACGGAAAAGTGTTTATCCTCAAGCATGGCGAGAAGCTCGTATTATAAGTTTAATAACGAACCAGGAAACCTTTGTAAGCCACTCCAGCCGGCCCAAGGGAAGGAGGCAAGGACACATGCATAGGAATCCGCCGGTTGCCAGAGAGGCTTTTCCTTACCTGGGGGCATGTGCGCTCCTGTTTATTATAGCTTTGTGGCTGTATCCATGGGCGAGCATACTCCCCGGAGTCTTACTTGCATTCTGCGCCTTCTTTTTCAGGGACCCCAAAAGGAAGCCTCCTCGACAACCGGATATCATTGTTTCACCCGCAGATGGCAGAATTCTGGAGATTGGTGAGGTTTTTGAGGAGAGATTTCTAAAGGAGCCTGCCTTTCGGATAAGCATCTTCCTTTCCCTTCTCGATGTCCATATTAATCGAAGCCCCATCTATGGCAGGGTGGTCTTTCGGGAATATAGAAAAGGAAGATTCCAGCCTGCCTTTACGCAGAGCGCTGTCTCGCAAAATGAGAGTAACCTGATTGGTTTAAGCGGGCATGAGGGCAGGGCTCTGATCGTTCAGATCGCCGGTAAGCTGGCAAGGAGGATCGAGTGCCGGGCAGCCGCAGGCGATGTGGTTCGCCTGGGCCAGAGGATCGGCATGATTCGCTTTGGGTCGAGGGTGGAACTTTTCCTCCCCAGGACTGGTGTACAACTGCTGGTAAGCCCTGGAGATAGAGTCAGGGGAGGAGAAACGATAATAGGGAGGTGGACGAAGGTTTTTATTTAAAGGAATAACTATGTCTTGAAATTGTGTCGACTGTTGACTAAGATACTACGTATAAGCTTGGGTAAGGCTATAGGGTAGTCCCCTTCAAGGACGAGAGGTTTCGCACGGAGAACACGGAGAAAAGAAAAAGGCGATGAATTTCACACAGAGAACACAGAGGGGAGGAAATTGTACTTTCAGCATTAGAATTCAGGCAGGAGCAGCGCTGCAGATTGCCTGTACCCTTATTGCGCTCCTTAGTCTCTGTGTACTCTGTGTGAAATTTCTTAGGGCAATAAAGGTGGGTAGTCCATGGTTAAGAAAATAGTGCTGCCGGTCGTTTCTATCTTGCTTGTAGCCTGTGCAACAATGCCTTTCGCCGGCAAAGAAACAAATGTATTAAAGATTATTGAACTGATAAATAAAGGGGATGCCGATCAACTAGCGCGGTTATCACGGATACCGT
>JBFMGN010000245.1:0-5422 GCA_040752435.1 Spirochaetota bacterium | reverse complement strand
TAAGCTGCAGCCTCGACCAATCAGGATTTTTTTCTTGAAGTCATAAAAAGCGATCCGGGAGCAAGTCTTTTAGGGGAGTTCGCCTTTGGCCTGAACAACAATATCAATCGGTTTTGCAAAGATATTCTGCTGGATGAGAAAATCGGCGGAACCATTCACGTTGCCCTGGGCCGTGCCTACCCGCAGTGCGGGGGTACTAATAAGTCGGCGATTCACTTTGACATTGTGAAAGATATGCGTAAGGGGGGCAGGGTATTTCTTGATGGTGAAATGATTTTTGAAAACGGAAGCCTGCTGGTTTAATATTTTGTTTAGAGGAGCTTCGGTTGAGTAAATACTACTTGCTGGGAATCGATATCGGAACCTATGAATCCAAGGGTGTAATCACCGATGGCTCCGGGGGAGTAATTACAAGCTGCTCGGTCGGGCACGGGCTTGAAATGCCAAAACCCGGCTGGGCGGAGCAGGATGCGGTAAAGATTTGGTGGCACGATTTTGTGGAATTGAGCAGGCGATTGTTAACTACAGGCGCCGTAAACCCGAAGCAAATTATCGGTATCGGAGTGAGTGCGATTGCACCGTGCGTTTTGCCTGTTGACCGGGAAGGGCGTTCGTTAAGACCGGGAATTTTGTATGGAATAGATACCCGCGCCCTTAGAGAAATCGCTCTGCTTGAAAAGATACTGGGAAAGGAGACTATCTTTAACTACGGGGGATTCGATCTGTCCTCCCAGCATGCCGGCCCGAAAATCTTATGGATCAGGAATAATGAACCGGAAGTTTGGTCAAAAACCAATATGATTTTAACTGCTTCCGGATACCTGGCGTATAAATTGACGGGGCAGTATACCATTGATTACTATACGGCTTCGACCTATGCGCCGCTGTTCGATTCAAACAGGCTCTGCTGGTCCGCTGAATCGGCGAAACCGGTAATTGAGTTGGAAAAACTGCCCCGGCTTTGCTGGTCAACCGAAGTAGTTGGAACGGTTACATCCGAGGCTGAAAATGAAACGGGTCTGGTTTGTGGAACACCCGTTGTTGCGGGAACCGCAGATGCTGCCTCCGAAAGCCTCAGTGCCGGGTTATCGAAACCTGGAGATTTAATGGTGATGTACGGCAGCTCAATTTTTTTTATACTACGCACAAAAGAAAGAATTAAATCAAGGCGATTCTGGGGTTCTATCTTTATCGAAGATAAGGTATATGTTCTGACAGGCGGAATGTCGACCGCGGGTAGTTTGACACGGTGGTTTCGTGACCAATTTGCGGAAGCAGAGGTGGGAAGGGAAAAGTCCGGCGGTGAGAATGCCTATGCCGCTCTTGCCCGGCTGGTTCGCTCCTCCCCTCTCGGTTCCAACGGCGTAATTGTTTTACCCTATTTTTACGGCGAACGGACTCCCATTCATGACCCCGACGCACGCGGTCTGATATTCGGGCTGACTTTAAAGAGCTCACGGTCCGACATATACAGGGCTGTTCTGGAAGCCCTGGGATATGGAATACGCCACAATATCGATGAGATGAAGAAGGATGGTGGGGATCCCGGAAGAATTCTGGCAGTCGGCGGGGGGACTAAAAATGCCGAATGGATGCAAATCGTCAGTGATATTGCGGGGATTGAGCAGTGCCTTCCGGATAATCAACTGGGAGCATGCTATGGCGATGCTTTTTTGGCCGGAATCGGGGTTGGCTTATTCCCGAGCACCGCGGCGGTTACTGACTGGGTCCATGTGAAAGACGTGGTAAAACCGGCCGGGGAAAGGCATCTAGCCTATAAGCCGTACTATGAGATGTACCAGGAACTGTACCTGCAAACCGCTCCCATTATGCATCGGGTAAGTTTATTACAAAAACAGGCCGGCTTTTGACTACACCCTTACGAAATTTTTTTTACACTTTTTCTGATAATCAGCTCGCCTCCAATAACAATCTTATTTGGAGGCATGGAGGGATCATTTTCCAATCTGTTTATCAGCAATTTCATTGCCGTTCTTCCGATGCGCGTTTTATTTACAAGCATAGTGGTTAAAGGCGGGTCCATCATCGAACTCATAGGCAGATCGTCAAATCCGATCAGGGAAATATCATTCGGGATATGGAGGCCGGATTCTTTAAGGGCTTTTATGCACCCATAGGCAATAATATCGTTTGATGAAAACAAGGCGGTTGGTAATTTGGATTTTCTTTTTAAAATGTTGAGCATATCGGAATAGGCGCCCTGGAAGGTAGAATCAACTGAAAAGACGTAGTCTTCATTATACGGTATCCCGCACCACTTTAATGATTTTTTAAAACCGATTTCCCGTAACCTGAAGTTCTGTACTTCGGCCGGGCTTCTGATAAAACCGATTTCGCGATGGCCGTTATTAATTAAGTTTTCAACAATCTGAAATACAGAATCAAGATTGTTCATATCTACAAAATCGAAATTTAGAAAATCATAATAGCTGTCTATGACTATTACAGGGCAGTCAAGCCTGCTGAAAGAACGTATATCCTCAAAACTTAATTCCGTAGCCAGTAAAATAACGCCGTCACTATGAGTATTCTCGACTATTTCGATAATCTCCGACATCTGCTTATTACTGAATGCCATTATATCCAGGTTATAGTAATTTTCACGCGCTTCATGGGCGAGACCGTCTATGTAGTCCGCTAGAAAAACATCGTGGTCTCTATTAACCGTATGTCCGTGTTTGGCGATTTTTAAAAACTTGATAATGCCTTTGGCTTGTGCTCCGGTATAAGAGCTTTTTGGTAATTCATAATTCATCTCCCGGGCAATTTTTAAAATCTTTTGTTTGGTCGTTTCACTGACACCCCGTTTATTGTTAAGGACAAGGGAAACGGTTGCCAGGGAGACATTGGCTTTACTCGCTATATCTTTTATTTTTACACTCATTCAACCTTTAAATCCTGCTTAAAAAATAACTAAAAAGTTTATTATTAACTATCCAATGTTTTTTGTTTTTTGTCAATAAAAATCCTTTAAACCCTCAAAAAATCATACATTTTAGAGATATTACTTATATTAATTTAAAACATTTTATCTAATTTAATTTATTTTTAATTTTTTTCTTGACAGTTGTGTAGGTATATGTTAAAAAATATATTAAAATTTAATCATTTTTTATATGCGGAGGTATGTATGCGAAAAATAGTTGTCTCTTTATTGCTGTTGGTACTGACGGCAATGCTGGCTTTTGGGGGTGGTAAAAAGGAACCGGCCGCTCAAGCGAAGAAGAAATTTGAAATTGTGATGGTGGTAAAGCTGGAGGGGGTGGCATGGTTTGATAACATGCGGCTTGGAATTGAGCAGTTCGCCAAAGATTATCCAGATGTAAATGCCTACCAGATCGGTGCGGATACTGCCGACCCGGCTGCCCAGGTGGCTCTCATTGAGGATTTGATTGCCAAGGGGGTGGATGCCATTCTTGTAGTACCGAATGATCCGGAATCTCTCGTTCCTGTTTTCAAGAAAGCGAACGATGCCGGAATTCTCACCTTTACCCACGAGGCCTCCAATCAAAAGCAGGTGAGTTTCGATATAGAGGCTTTTGATAATGATGCGTATGGAAGGCATATGATGGACATTTTGGCCGAATGGCTGGGGAAAAAAGGTGTCTGGCAGCCCTTTGTAGGTCATTTAACTTCAACAACGCATAATGAATGGGTGGATGGAGAAATCGCCCAGGCTAAAGAGAAATATCCGGAATTGAAAATGGCGACCGACAGGATCGAAGAAAAAGAGAATCAGCAGATTGCCTATGAAAAAACGCTGGAATTGCTCAAAACATATCCCGATCTAAAGGCTGTAATGGGCAGCGCCATGAGTACTGTTCCCGGAGCATCAAAGGCTATTGAGGAGAAAGGGCTCATCGGTAAGGTTGCGGCTTTCGGTACCTGCCTCCCTTCAGTCGCCGGTGATTATCTTAAAAGCGGGGCTGCAAAATCTATTCATTTTTGGGTTCCGGCCGACGCCGGTTATGTAACCGCCCTTGTCGCCTATAAACTTCTTAAGGGAGAACAAATCACGGAGGGAATGGATCTCGGCAAACCCGGTTACAATAAAATTACAATCAAAAAGAATAAGGCTGGTGTTCCTATTATTTACGGCCAGGCCTGGGTCGATGTCAATAAAGACAATCTTGACAAATGGAAAAAACCTGACGGAAGCTACCAGCTTTAATTTCATTAAAAAGTGTTGGCTAAGGGAGGAAAAGTTAATTTTCCTCCCCTAATTTTATGTGTATATATCTTTAAGGTGGGAAAGATGTAGGTCTGCCATCTTTAAGTCCACGGCGGTCGAAGATCGAAGCTGCCGCCTCTTCGACGGTAAACACGGTCCTGCCATGGGAGAATTTACGTAACCAATGCATGGAAATTTTTTAGAGGCGATAAATATAAGCAAGGCCTTTGACGGTGTACAGGCCCTCGATAGGGTGGATTTAACAATAAAAACCGGAGAAACACACTGCCTGGTGGGTGAAAACGGATCCGGAAAGTCCACCTTGATCAAGATTATCGGCGGGGTATTACACCCGGACGCCGGTCAAATAATAATAAACGATAAAACCTTTGGCAGACTGCATGCAATTGATTCTATTCGTGAAGGGGTCCAAATAATTTACCAGGATCTGTCGTTGTTTCCTAATCTTACGGTCGCCGAAAATATTTCTCTAAACCAGATGGTGGAAAGCAACCATAGAACGATCAATTGGGCCTCCATAAAAAAGATCGCCCGGCATGCTTTGGGAGAAATTGAAGAAGAATGTAACCTCTCTGAAAGGGTTGAAAATCTATCCATGTCGAAAAGACAGATTGTCGCCATATCCCGGGCTTTAACCCAAAATGCAAAACTTATAATTATGGACGAACCGACATCCGCCATCACACGGGAGGAAGTTGATCACCTTTTCAGAGTCATCACAAAATTAAAAGAGAAAGGAATCGCCACTCTTTTTGTAAGCCATAAGCTTAGTGAAGTTTTTGAAATATCTGAAAATGTGACTATACTCCGGGACGGCAAGAAAATCGGTGATTATCCGACCTCTGAACTTGATAATGAGAAACTTATCTATCTTATGACCGGTCGAAGTATTAAATATTCGCCGTATATCTATACTGAAAAACTTAAGCAGCCGGAACTACTGCTGGAAGTAAGAAATCTGACCAAATCCGGTCAGTTCGAAAATATCAGTTTTTCTTTAAGAAAAGGAGAAATTCTCGGTATTACGGGACTGCTGGGTTCCGGACGGACGGAAATGGCGCTTTCACTCTTCGGCTTGAACAAGCCGGATTCAGGTGAAATTATTATTGATGGGAAAAAGGTAGAAATTAATTCCACCCAGGAGGCTTTGAAACTTGGCTTGAGCTATTTGCCGGAAGACAGGTTGAACCAGGGTTTATTTGAAGAACA
>JBFMGN010000244.1:0-5426 GCA_040752435.1 Spirochaetota bacterium | reverse complement strand
TAACTTTTGTAATATTTTACAATAAATGATAAAATATCACTTTTAAATTTTCAGGGTATATTGTAAAATCATTCACGCATGCCATTGGCATGAGAACAGCAAAACTTACTTTGAAAAGGAGTCATCAATGGCAAAACTAGACCCCACTAAGATGAAAGACTGGGAAATTGCTGAAGCTGCTCAGGAAGGTATGAAAACTGTCTACCAAATTTCTGAAGAGCTCGGACTGGATAAAATGGAACTGCTTCCCTATGGGCACTATCTTGGAAAGCTCGATTATATGAATATTTTAAAACGTCTAAAAAACAAAACGAACGGTAAATACATTGAAGTTACTGCCATAACTCCCACCCCCCTTGGAGAAGGTAAGACGACAACCACCATGGGACTGGTTGAAGGTCTTGGGAAAATCGGTAAAAAAGTTTCCGGCGCCATACGGCAGCCGTCGGGTGGTCCGACCTTTAATATCAAGGGTTCCGCCGCCGGCGGCGGGCTGGCACAGTGTATTCCTCTAACAGAGTTCAGTCTCGGGTTGACGGGTGATATTGATGCAATAACCAACGCCCATAACCTGGCCATGGTGGCCCTGACAGGCAGGCTTCAGCATGAGTTTAACTATACCGATGAATTCCTGAAAAAGAAGGGTCTGAAACGCCTCAACATCGATCCTAGAAATCCGGCCATGCTCTGGGCAATTGATTTCTCCGCCCAGGCGCTTCGGGAAATTATAATCGGATTGGGCGGTAAAATGGATGGTTTTATGATGAAAAGTGGTTTTCAGATAACCGTTTCATCAGAGCTGATGGCGATTCTGGCGGTCGCAACGGATCTTAATGATATGCGCCAGCGTATGAGCAGAATAGTTGTTGGGTACAATACCAAAGGCGACCCTGTAACAACCGAAGATCTGGAAGTTGACGGCGCTATGACCGCCCTCATGGTTAAAGCAATCAATCCCAATATCATGCAGACAGTGGAAGGCCAGCCGGTACTGGTCCACGCCGGTCCCTTTGCCAATATCGCCATTGGCCAGTCATCAATTATCGCCGACCAGCTTGGTTTGAAACTTTCAGATTACCATGTTACTGAGAGCGGTTTCGGAGCGGATATCGGGTTTGAAAAGTTCTGGAACCTGAAATGCAGGTTCAGCGGGCTTAAACCAAACTGTTCAGTAATCATCTGCACGGTCCGGGCATTAAAAATGCACGGCGGAGGTCCTAAGGTTGTACCCGGAAATCCCCTGGATAAGGCATACACAGAGAAAAATACAACCCTGGTTCAGAAAGGGTGCGACAATCTGCTGGCCCATATTGCAACAATTCAGAAAAGCGGTATTCCGGCAGTTGTATGTATAAACCATTTCTATACGGATACCGAAGAAGAAATTAAACTCATCAAGCAAACCGCCGAGGAAGCCGACGCGCGGGTGGCCGTATCCAAACATTGGGAGCTTGGCGGTGAAGGTGCACGGGAACTGGCGGAAGCGGTCATTGAGGCATGTGAGACAAAACCTGCCTTTAAATTCCTGTATGAAGACGCGGCATCTTTGCGGGAAAGAATTGAAAAAATCGCCAAAGAAGTGTACGGAGCGGATGACGTATCCTATTCCGCGGCCGCTTTAGAGAAGGCGAAAAAAATTGAGGCGGATAAAAACTACAGTAAACTGGGCACCTGTATGGTAAAAACCCACTTGAGTCTTTCCCACGATCCAGCGGTAAAAGGCCGCCCAAAAGGCTGGGTGCTTCCGATAAGGGATATCCTTATTTATAACGGTGCCGGCTTTGTGGTGCCTGTTGCCGGCGACATAAAATTAATGCCCGGTACCGCCTCCGATCCTGCCTTCAGGAATATCGATGTGGATGTTAAAACCGGCAAGGTAAAGGGCTTGTTTTAAAGGATTGGTTTTAACCAAGACGGTCGATCTCATTTCCTTATTGACATCTTCAAATCTCAAGCCTATTATGTTTTACAGATATTTTCGGCTAAAACCGGACGAGTCATTCTATGGATCAATGGTTTCTGGATTAAAGGGACGCTTATGCGGCTGATTCATAATCAAATTCCTTTGGAATTTTTAAATACCCTGCCTGAAGGCATAAAATTCATCAATAAACACGGTAAAGAGTTTCTTGTAGTTGAAGAGCTGTACTGCCCCAATGGCCATAATTTAATGGTGGAAACCGTAAAATTACACGGGGAGCCGTCTGTTAAAATCGATGTAAAATTGAAAAATCCGGGTGGGCAGTATTACCAGGAAGGTTCTTTCTTTATCGATGCCTTCTGGGGCAGCCACGATAAACTATACAATTTTATCCCCATCATTAAAGAGGAACCGGTCATAGCCGACGCCTTCTGCCCGTCATGTGGCGCTTGTCTTATGGCAGACGATAAATGTTCGGTAGAAAACTGTTCAACCATCCCCCATATCGTTTTTTTACTTCCGGGCGGTAAAAACAAAATATTCGTCTGCGGCCGCCTTGGCTGTCCGGGACATCGTATCGATATAATCGATATGCCCCATATAATATCGGAGACGGTCAGCGATATCAATTTTTTCGGCGAAGGTGCGGATGATATTTTCAGGGGCATATAAGGTTATATACGCAAGCAAGCATGAGAATGAACTATATAAAAATTGACCCTGAGGAGTGCAAAGGCTGCAGATTGTGCGTAAGCGCCTGCCCTCAAAAATGTATCGTAATCGGATCCACCCTTAACGAAATCGGATATCAATACGCCAGGTTTGAAAAGCTCGAATGTAGTGCCTGCGGGTTCTGCTATTATATTTGCCCTGAACCGGGAGCCATAACCGTATATAAGGGTGAAGAGAGATAACCGATGGCGAAACAGTTGATGAAAGGCAACGAGGCGGTTGTATTCGGCGCATTATTGGGAGGTGCGACCCATTTTTTCGGATATCCAATCACCCCTGCCAGCGAGATAGCCCACGCGGCGGCGCTTTATTTCACAACCACCGGGCGGAACTTTTTACAGGCGGAAGATGAGGTGAACGCCATCAACATGCTGTACGGAGCTGCAGCCTGTGGCGCCCGTGCCATGACGGCTTCCTCCGGTCCCGGCATATCCCTTATGGCGGAAGGGATATCCTATATCGCCGGGGCTGAGCTCCCGTGTGTAATAGTGGATGTACAGCGGGCCGGACCCGGGTTGGGCAATATATGGCCCGAGCAGAGTGATTACAACGCGGTTGTCAAAGGCGGCGGCCACGGTAATTATCGCAATCTAGTCCTGGCCCCCAATTCCGCCCAGGAGATGTGTGACTTTACATACAACTCATTCGAATTAGCCGACAAATACCGGATGGCGGTTTTTATACTATCCGATGCGTATATCGGGCAGATGATGGAGCCCGTAGAATTACCGGTGGTCTTTAAGTCAGGCACCAGAAAGGAGTGGGCTCTGTACGCCGATGCGGAAAGCAGGCAGAATCTTATCAGCTCGATCCTGATGGATACAAAACTGCTTAGTGATCATAACTGGAAACTCTATAAGAAGTATAAAGCCCTCGAGGCGGAAGGAGTGGACTGGGAAGAAATTTCTACCGAGGATGCGGAAATTGTCTTCGTAGCCTACGGAATCTCGGCCCGCATCTGTCAGACCGCCATTAAAGGGTTGCGGGTGGAGGGCATAAAGATCGGTTTATTTCGCCCCAAAACTCTCTATCCTTTCCCAACCAGGCGGCTGTATGAATTAGGACTCCGGGTGTGTAAAATGATTGTGGTTGAATTGAGCATCGGGATGATGGCCGACGATGTTGAGCTTGCAGTCGGGTGCCGGATACCGGTCTTACGGTACAACTGGCTGGGTGGATTGGTTCCATCAACAGAAGAATTAATCCGGCGTGTTAAGCAGGATATCTAAATAAAACGGCACTAAAACATTATGGTAAAACACCGGAAACCACCGGCCTTTTACGATGTATTCACGCGCAAAGGGGTAACCCCGAAAGTTACTCATTACTGTCCGGGGTGCGGGCACGGTAACGCCCATAAACTTATCGCCGAAGTTATTACGGAACTTGGTATACAAAACAGGACCATTTTCTGTTCCCCTGTGGGATGCAGCGTCTTTGCCTATTACTATTTTGACACCTGCAATATCCAATGCGCCCACGGACGGGCTGCCTCAGTTGCAACCGCCATACGCCGAACTTTGGATAACGCCGTCGTAATATCCTACCAGGGCGATGGGGATCTCGCCGGAATCGGAATGGGTTCGATCGTCCATGCGGCCAATCGGGGAGAAAACATTACCATCTTTTTCATCAATAATGCCATCTACGGGATGACCGGCGGCCAAATGGCGCCTACCACACTTGTGGGACAAAAAACACTAACCACTCCTTGGGGCAGATCATCCCAGAGGGATGGGAATCCAATCGGTATGTCGGAGCTGCTAAATTCTTTAAAAGCTCCGGTCTTCATAGAACGCGTAACCCTGTCGAGTGCACCGAATATCATTAAAGCCAGGCGGGCCTTCAAAAAAGCGCTGCTGAACCAGGTGCAGGGTAAGGGGTTCTCTTTTGTCGAAGTGCTGTCCCCCTGCCCCGTCAACTGGAAAATGGACCCCGTTGAAGCGAGAAAGTGGATGGTGGAAAACCTGGAACCGGTATTCCCCGTAAAGAATTTCAGGGATGTGGACGGTGAAGGGAGTGTCGCGGACAAGAGTGAGGGACAAAAACGGATGCCCTTGCTCGGCGAAAAAGAAATGCTCAAGTTGTTCAATATCGAAAAGGATATACAGATTACCCCGACTACCAACGAGATTGAAGACCAGTTGCTGAAAATCGCGGGATTCGGCGGCCAGGGGGTAATGTCCGCCGGTATATTACTGGCAAACTGTGTAATTGCAGAAGGTCTTAATTCCACGTGGCTCCCTTCCTACGGACCGGAGATGCGCGGTGGAACCGCCTACGCCAGTGTAATCGTATCGAAAGACGCAATCGGCTCTCCGGTTGTAGATACACCCAACGTACTGATAGCGATGAATTCTCCCTCTATGGATGCCTTTGAGCAGAGTGTCGCGCCGGGAGGACTGATCATCGTTAATTCATCAATGATCCGCTCCTGGGTACGACGCCAGGATGTAAAAGCATATTATCTGCCTGCCACGGATATTGCTAAAAATACAGGCCATTCAGCCACTGCCAATGTCGTTGTCTTAAGCGTATATATAATGATTTCAAAAATAATTGATATATCGACCCTCAAACAGGTTATTCCCCTTTCGATAAAGAAAAAGAATCTGATCGATATAAATCTTAAGGCGATTGACGCCGGGCTGGATTACTACAGAGAGCATCCTCTTTCAAAGTGAGCTTTCGGCTTAAAAAAAATTACATTCCCACTGTTTTTTTCAGTTCCGCTATCGCCTCGTCTTTCATAGAGAAAGAATGCTCCTCGGCC
>JBFMGN010000243.1:0-5455 GCA_040752435.1 Spirochaetota bacterium | reverse complement strand
TCTGTAGGTAGTCCCGGCTACCTGGCATGCCATCTTTACCTGTTGCTCTACTTCTTTTGAGGCGCGTACATCAATAATGCCTTCATTAAGACGGATAAACACCTCGCTGATTTCCGGAACAGTTTTAAGAGACTTTTTTAAGACTTCCATGTTTTCGCGGTTCATTTTATCTACGAGGTAGTAATAAGGAGTAATTTTCGCCATGGCATATATTATCGAAAAAAATATTGAAAGTCAAACCATCGAGGACTGCCCAATATGCCGGCCCGAGCTTCTTGCCCTCGAAGGGGGCTATCCGCCTTTACCGCCCTAAGAAATTTCTCACAGAGTACACAGAGATTAAGGAGCGCAATAAGGGCGCACGCAACATGCAAGGCTGCACCTCCCTTGATTATAATACTGAAAGTCCCAATTTCCCCCCCCCTGTCCTCTCCGTGCCCTCTGTGTTCTCTGTGCGGAATTCTTCTCCTTCTTTTTTTCTCCGTATTCTCGTTTCGAAAACTCATCTCCCCGTAGGAGATTTAGTTGGTTTTTGCCGGGCGATTAGGCCGCGCAAACCCGAATAAACTTCCGCAGATGCCCCCGAGTATATGGGCAAACTCAGAAATGGAATTGTTTGTAAACGAATTGATCACTTCTTTGGTCAGGAAGAGGGCAACTACCAGTATAAAGGTCAGTGGAATTTCTCCTTGCTTGATATTGGTAAAAGACACCAGGAGAATCATCATAAAGACAATTCCGCTGGCCCCCAAAAGCCCGGCTGAAAATAACAGGCTGTTAAGTAGTCCTGTGACCAGGGCGGTGATGAACATCATGAGGAGAACAAGGAGTGAACTATATTTTTCTTCCAGGATTGGACCTAAAAGCAGGATAAACGAAAAATTGGCCAGCAGATGAGCCCAGTTACCGTGTCCGATTATGTGGCTTATCAAGCGTATATACGAAATAGGGGTGGAGAAACTGAAAGCGCCTTTGCCCGGTACGCTAAAAAAGGTCTGAATCAGATTATGAAACAGCAATTGGTTTATTGCCAGAACTAAAGTGCAAACCAAAGCAAAGGTTAAAGTAACCGGAGCGTTATACCGTAGATGCATAGTATATTCCTCATTTCCAATGGATATGCAATAATATTATTCTTTGCGGTGAATGTCAAAGAGTATTCGCGTTAATACTTTCCAGGCTTTTTTCGATTTGCTCCCACTGTTTCGAGAGTGCCTGCCGCTCCTGTAAATTTTTTTCCAAAACAGTTTTTATTTTCTTCACTTTTTCGCCCTCCTGGTACACTTCCGGAAGTGCAAGGGAATTTTGAAGCTCCTGGTGTTCTTTTTCCAGGCTTTCTATTTTCTCCATGATATGGGCGGATTCCCTTTGGAGTTTCTTCAATTCGCTTTTTTTACGTTTGTCCTCCGCCCGGTCTGTAAGCGGTAGAGAACTTTTAAGTTTTTCAACTTCCTTCTCCCGTCCCAACACCGTTGGGGTATCCGCTTCTTTTTTCCAGAGGTAGTAAGAATAACCACCGTAAAAAAGCTTATATTTTGTATCTTCCAGTTCAAGAACTTTTGTTGCCAGTTTTTCAATGAAATACCTGTCGTGGGACACAAAAACGAGGGTACCGGAGTATGGCTGCAGGGCCTCGAGCAGAACATCTTTAGAGTTTATATCCAGGTGATTGGTCGGCTCATCGAGAATAAGGAGATTTGTCGGGTTTAACAACAATTTTAAAAGGGACAGCCGGCTGCGTTCTCCGCCGCTTAAGACGGAAATTCGTTTGAAAATATCATCACCCCGGAAGAGAAAAGCGCCGAGCAGGTTTCTTAAACGGGGTATAAGCGCGGCTTTGGAAAAGGCTTCCATTTCTTCTATTACTGAGTTGGATGGATTGAGAGTATCCTCCCGGTCAACTGAAAAATAGCCGATTTTCACACCACTCCCATACCGTATTTCACCCGTATAGTCTGTATCCTGACCGGCAATGATTCTCAACAGGGTTGATTTTCCGGCGCCGTTTTTACCGGTTATCACCAGTTTCTCACCTTTTGAGAGTATAAGGTCAAGCTGGCCGATAACCGGTCGTGTCCCGTAGGATTTACAGAGGTTTGAAAGCTTAATGACATCTCTACCGGAGTGGGGGGGCAGAGGAAACTGGAAGTGTATCTTTTTCATACTTTCCGGTATTTCTATACGGGGCAGTTTTTCCAGATATTTTATCCGGCTCTGCACGAGCCGCGCCTTTGAGGCGTTGCAGCGGAAACGCCTGATAAAGTCCTCAATTTTAGCGATTTCTTCCTGCTGTCTTTCATACTGTTCTACCAGGTTGTTTAATTCCGCCCTGCGCCTTCGTTCATATTCGCTGTAATTACCTTTATACGTCATCAATTTGCCCTGAAAAAGTTCAGTTACCTTGTTCACAGTCGTATCCAGGAAATGACGGTCATGGGAAACAATAAAAACACCGCTTTTAGTCTCCGACAGGAAGCCGGTAAGCCATATACGGGCTTCCAGGTCCAGGTAGTTAGTCGGTTCGTCAAGGAGGAGGATATCCGGTTTTTCCAGGAGAATTTTGGCCAGGGCGATTCTCATCTGCCATCCTTCGGAAAACTCGCCGGTATTTTTAGTAAAATCTTCAGTGGAAAAACCGAGTCCGGTTAAGACCCTGCTTATAGTTTCCTGTCTGGTATAGTAGCCGCTTTCAATCACGGTTTCCTGTAATTCGTGAAGTTTTTCGAGCAATTTCCCGGTTTCAGGAGAATCGGGCCCGGTTTTTTCAAGCTCAGATTCTATATAGTTTTTTTCTTCAATTGTTATTCTGATGGGGTCAAAAGCCAGCTCGACTTCATCGCGAAGGCGTTTACCCGCATGAGTTACATCGGACTGTGGTAAATAGGATATCCGCGTGTTTCTCTGGGTTATGATGTTACCTGAATCGGCCTTTATAATTCCCGCCATTATTTTCATCAGGGTCGATTTGCCGCTGCCGTTTGCGCCTGTCAGAGCGGCTTTATCACCCTTCCCCAGGGTAAAATTTAGATCATCCAGAATCGTCCTGTGGCCGTAAGACAAACTTAAACCCGAAAGTTGAATAAAAGCCATGCTTTAGCCTTGAATAATAAAAAATAGTACAATCGGGGAGGGATTTTGTCGCTCTACAATGCCCTCCTTGATATCGGATTCAGGTACGTAGATGAACTTTAAACCATTTTCAACGAAGGTGTAGATAAAATTGGTATAGACGTTGTCGCCGGTGTTGGAAAAATGAAAGCTGATGACCCCTTCATATCTCACTTTCAAATCATCCCCCAGGAAAAGGTTGAACTCGACTGAACCTTTCCCGCCGGCAGTGCGCGGGATTATGTTTGGAATAAGACGGTCGAAATGTTCCCAGGTAAAGGAACCGTCCTGTTCAAAGGCTATAATCCCGTAAGCGGAACTTGAAAACACAGTCCCTTTTCCCAGGAACTGCTGGTACTGTTCCTCCCTTCTGATTTTTTCATTTTCGATAATCGTATTTATATCCTGTTCAGGCAGATACACGAATTTCTCGGTAATTTTTTTCCCACCCTCGGTGAATTCCGCCTGTATCAGATTTTCCGACAAAATTTTAATCTGCAGATCGGCGTCCTGGAAAAGGTACTGATTTGAACCCGCAGCAATGATATCTGAGTATGTAAAGGTAACACTGTTTTTCTCCGTTATTAATTTTATTGTATTTTTGCTCTTTTCAGGGAATAAGCCATAACCGGCGGAAAATCTCTGCAGATTGACCCTTCTAGTCTGTATCATTTGCTGGAAGTATTCGGGCCACCATATTCTGGTAAGCAGGTTCTCTATCGCCGCATCCGTTTCACTTATCACTGTTTCAATTTGTTTTTTATCAAGGGCCACGATATTTAACGCATAACTGAAACAGTAACCCGTTGTTCCATCTTCGGTTAATACTTTGTACCAGAAACCTTCAAAGTTCCCTTCTTTTGCAGGCTCCGGTAATTTCGCAAGCACTTTGATTTTCTCATTTTTTCTCAGTTTGTAGATTCTTCTGGCCTCACTGGCTGGGTTTTCTCGCACGGAAAGCCCGCTTACTTCGGCAATGCCTATGAAGTTCAGATATTCTTCGTTCTCTTTAATATAGCGTTCCGCCTCTTTTTTGCTTTTCTTCAGAAGCATCCGCCACATGGGAACAGAGAGCTTTTTCCCATTCCTTGGCAATACAATCGTATAGGCCTTGTTCAGGTTTGACTCCTCAATCACCTGGACTATTGATCCGGTTGTAAGAAGAGCCTCGTTTTCCGACCAAAGGATAACGCCGTAACCAAGCTTGCCCGCTCCGCATGACTGAAATAAAAAAAACAGTCCGGTTGTTAAAAAAAACACGGAAAACCGTGGACGTAAACCGGATCTGTAATTATTGGATAGCATACTACCCCCTTTAAGTTTCGTTATATTTTCAACACTTTTCCGTTTCTAAGTCAATCTTTGAAAAATCGTTTCACGTAAGGCTTGTGGCAATCGTTTCCAGAGTGTATAAAGAAGATCGAAAATAAGGAGTTACGCCCTATGACCGCAATAGAAATGATCGATGATTTTATAGATGCAAATGTGGCAAAAATGGTCGATTTGCAGAGAATTTTAACCCGAATTCCCGCCATAGCCCCGGATAACGGCGGTGTGGGGGAAGCCGAGAAGGGCAGGGCTCTGATGGAATGGCTGCGCGGGAATGGTTTTCCGGCGATTGAAATTCTAAATGCCCCGGATAACAGGGTACCGGGGGGCGGAAGACCGAATATTATAGTTACAGTCCCGGGTAAAGGTGACGAAAAAAGGGTATGGATTATGACCCATCTGGATGTGGTACCCCCGGGAGAGATGAAGAATTGGGAGAGTGATCCCTATACCCTGGTGGAGAAGAATGGAAAAGTATTCGGTCGGGGGGTGGAGGATAACCAGCAGGGTCTCGTGGCTTCGATTTTCGCCGCATTAAGTTTAGTGCACAATAAAACGATACCGCCTCAGACAGTTAAACTTCTTTTTGCAGCGGATGAAGAGGTGGGCTCCACTTTCGGGATAAAGTATCTTTTGAAAGAACACGCTCTTTTTAAACCGGAGGATGTTTTCCTGGTACCCGACGGCGGGAGTATGGATGGAAGCCAGCTTGAGATCGCCGAGAAAGGTCTTTTATGGCTGCAATTCAGAACAATCGGCCGGCAATGCCATGCCTCCAAGCCCGGTCTTGGGATTAATGCATTTACGGCGGGTTCAGAACTGGTTGTCTGTCTCAGCCGGCTTGGACAGATCTTTAACGAAAAAAATGATCTTGTCGATCCGCCCTTTTCGACATTTCAGCCGACAAAGAAGGAAGCCAATGTACCCAATATCAACACTATTCCCGGTGAAGACATATTTTGCCTGGATTGCCGTATTCTGCCGTCCATCCCCCTTGAGAGGGTGATTGGTGAAATTG
>JBFMGN010000242.1:0-5456 GCA_040752435.1 Spirochaetota bacterium | reverse complement strand
GGTCGGCAATAAGTTTTCCCTGCATATGGCTGGAGGGAGTGGGAAGATGGCAGGCATTGGAAGAGGCACGAATACCGACCAGTTCTGCATAGATCCTGGCTCCCCGTTTGCGGGCGGTTTCCAGGTTTTCCAGGATCATCGTACCTGTGCCGTGGGAGTACACAAACCCGTCCCGTTTTGTATCAAAAGGCCTGGAGGCCTTTTCGGGTGTTTCCTGAAATTCAGGTTTCAAAACAACCGCATTAATTATGGCAGAGGCATGTATATCCGCGGCCGACATATCGAACAGCGCACCGGTAACAACGGAACGTTCGTATTCCCCGGAAATGATATCCCTGAAACCGTCACGCAAAGCAAGATTTCCGCTTGCACACGCACCGCCGATAGTAAAAGCCGCTCCATGGAGGCCAAGCACCTCGGTAATCAAAGCGGGCACGTTGGGATCAATCGCTTCTACCCCGCATAGAGGGTCAATATATTCAGGTTCTGCCAGAAATTGGATGCTGTTGCGTAACAGATAATTCGAGTTTAAATTATGCCCGGCCACTATTATACTGGTCGAAAAGGGGTCAATCCCTTTTTCTAAAAGTCCGGCTTCGATGTACCCCATCAGAGCGCTTAAGACAGCCGTTCTGCCTGAAAAGGTGGCGGTTTTAAAAAGTTTCCTGATTTTTTTGTAGAGTCCATCAGACATAGATGCTTTTAGCCTGTCAAGGGTTGCCTGGCAGTCATAATCACCCAGATCCCCACCGATTTTACATTCGGTGTGGGAAAGATCGAGGGATTTCCATCGTTTTACCCCCGATTTCCCGGCAATCAGATTTTTGTAGTATTCATCCAGGGTATCTCCCAGGGGGTTGATGGTCCCCATGCCTGTTATTACAACTCTTCTATTATTTGCTGAATTCATTTTCTATCCTTTCGATTCTTCGACTATTTTTTGAATGTCCGCCAGGGTTCCTGCGGCTTTGCATCGTTCTTTTCTATTAAATGATTTCCATAAACCTGCCAGAACAGAGCCCGGTCCGGTTTCGATAAAACGCTCGAAGCCGTCATCGAGGATATTCTGCTCAATATCCACCCATTTTACGGTGGAAACTACTTGCTGTACACAGTTCTGCTTTGCTTCCGCACCGCTTGTAACCCGTTGGCCGGTATAGTTGGCATAGACGGGTTTACCAGGATCATTGAATGTGTATTGATTCAAGAAAGATTCCAGTTCTTTTTTTGCTTCTTCAAGGAGCGGCGAGTGAAAGGGGCCAGATACTTTCAGAAACACATATTTCATGGCGCCGGCTTCTTCGAAGAACTTTTCAGCTTTTTTTAGACCATCTGAGGTTCCTGCAAGTACAATCTGGATGGGACTGGAATGGTTGGCCATAAAGACCGAACCTTTAAGATTTTCCAGCACAGGGCGGGCATCATCGATACTTAAACCAACCACCGCCGCCATTCCTGCGGCTCCCGCTTCGGTATCAAGCTTCCGGCTGTTTTTCTCCATGAATTCGCCCCTGGCTTTTACGATTGGAAAGAGATCTTTAAGGGCAATTACTCCGGCTTCCCAGAGGGCCGAATATTCGCCAAGACTGAAGCCGGCGACCCCTTCCGGGATTATGCCTTTTTCTTTCAATACCATGGCTGAAGCAGTATTCACCAGGGTCACGGCTACCTGGGTATTGTTAGTACTTTTCAACTCTTCCTCACTGCCTTCGAACAGCAGTTTTTTCAAATCCATTGAGGTTGTATCCGAGGCAAGCTGGAATAGTTCCTTCACCCGCGGGCTCGTTTCCCACAGGTCTTTTCCCATTCCCGGATATTGTGCGCCCTGCCCAGGAAAAAGAAAACACGTTTTCATCTGTTTGCTCCTTGTCAACGAATTTGTCACTGGATAGTACGTTAAAATCAGATTAATATCTATACTTCCTGGTCAACAATCGCAGGATCGCTCATTTGTATATTCATTATTGAAGGTATGGTTCTGATACTTTTTATTACTTTTTTTAAGTCGTTATTGTTATCCATTTCCAGGGTGAAAAAACCGGTTAAATTCCCGCGTGCATCTTCATCGAGCTTACCTTCGATGAGATGCCCCCTGAATTTTCTTACCGCCCCTTCGATTTCCGCAAAAAGGTCGCTTGTCATGCGGGCGGTTACTTTAAAGCGGCCTGTTTTTCCTGGCGAAACCGCTTCCCATTCCACCATAATATTCCTTTCAGCAAAATCACTTATGTGCTCAAGGTTCGGACACACCTTTTTATGGACAATTATTCCCCGGCCCCTTGAAATATAGCCGATTATGGCATCCACCGTTGTCGGGTTACAACACTGGGCCAGCCTGATTAGCATATTTTTTTCATTCCCGATTTTAAAAATAATTTTCGAATTGTCCAGTACCCTCTTTACAGTCTCCCTGGAAGGATGTTCTTTTGCCTGAAGGTTCTTTACCGGGGATTTACCGGATTCCCCGGCCGCAGGGGTGGAATCGCTTTTCCTCTTTATAATAAGGCTGTCGTCATATTTGTTGAGCCAGTGGCGAATCTTCGAACGGGCGGAAGCTGTTTTTACATACTTAAGCCAGTTGAGATGGGGGTACCCTTTGTTGGAGGTGATTATTTCTACAATCTGTGTGTTTTTTAACTCGGCATGCAGGGGTACAATGAGCCCGTCGGCCTTGGCGGCGATACAGTGGTGGCCGATCTCTGTGTGGATATGATAGGCAAAATCTATTGGAGTCGAACCCTTGGGCAGCTCTTTAATGTCTCCCTTAGGTGTAAATACATAAATTGAATCTTCAAGCAGCTCCTGCTTTATTTCTTCAAGAAATTCACCGGAGGTTATTTTAAGACCGTCCCAGTTTTTCAGTTTATTGATAATCGCCAGATCCTTGGGTTTTATCGCATTCCGGGAAACATTGCTCTTGTAGAACCAGTGGGCGGCAATACCATATTCGGCCGTTCTATGCATTTTATGGGTTCTTATCTGAATTTCGATCAGTTTGCCGCCGTAACACATAACCGTCGTATGCAGGCTCTGGTATTTATTCGCCTTCGGCATGGCAATATAATCTTTAAAGCGGCCTTCTATCGGTTTCCACAACCGGTGGACTATTCCGAGCAGGGTATAGCACTCGTTCTGGGTGTTGCAAAGTATCCTTAAGCCGAGTAAGTCGTAAATTTCCTCAAGTTGCTTGTCATACTGCTTCATCTTGTTGAAGATCGAATAAAAATGCTTTGCCCGTGTTTTTACCGCTATTTTCAAACCCTCTTTTTCCGCCTCACGGCGAATCGTATTTTCAATATTCTTTAAATATTCCGCCCTTTCACTTTTTTTTGCAGCCAGAAACGATTTTATCTGGCTGTAAACATCACTATGGAGATGTTTCAGGGATAGATCTTCCAATTCCGCTTTTACCCAGGATATTCCCAATCTCCCGGCCAGGGGTGCATAAATATCCAGGCATTCTCGCGCGATTGCCTTTCTTTTGTCCTCCGGCAGATACTGGAGGGTGCGCATGTTGTGGAGCTTATCAGCCAGCTTTATGAGAATAACCCGAATATCCTTTGTCATGGCAAACAGCATTTTCCGGATTGATTCGGCTTCCTGAACGTTTTTTGTCTTGGCCTTGAGAATGGAGATCTTGGTTACACCGTTGACTAAAGTCTCCACCTGGCGGCCGAACAGCTTTCTCATTTCGTTCCTCGAAATCCCGGTATCCTCGAGAATATCGTGGAGCAGGGCGGCTATTATGCTCTCCTCATCCATATTCAAATCAACCAGAATTTCCGCAACCTGCAACGGATGGATGAAATAAGGCTCTCCACTTGCCCTTTTCTGTTGACAGTGCATTTTTTCAGCCCAGTGAACGGCCTCCAGTATTTTGGCCCTGGATGTTTCAGAGTAAGACTTAAGTTTTTCTGCAAATAACTCTATTTTCTCTACCATACAGTTATCTTTTTTTCCCGGAAATCACCCTGTCGCGGCCTCCAAGATCCTTTACTAATAGTATATGCACATACCCTGCTTCTTTCAAATATTTTTGTAATACGGGCATCTGCCCCGGGGAAGCCTCCATTACAAGAGAACCGCCCTTTTTCAATGATGCCATTGCAGCTTTGATAAGCTCAATAAGAATATCGAGCCCCTCAGTCCCGCCCTGTAAGGCAAGGGCAGGCTCAGGCCACCCGGCTGATTGCATGGTCTTAACTTCGGAATCAGTCAGATAGGGCGGATTGGAGACAATCATATCGAAAGACCCTCTCACATTGAAAAGCAGGCGGCTAAGGGAAAAAGGTATTTCATGACCAAGTATGTTGTGACAGTTAATCTTAAAGACAGACTCCACATTTTCTGAAATATCAGATGCGCTGACATTCAGGAAAGGGCATTCATGTTTCAAGGCAATGGCAACGCAGCCGGAGCCCGTGCAGGCGTCATGCACGTCTTTAATCCACGGTTCCGCCTGTATAAGACGTAACGCCGCTTCAACCAGGGTCTCGGTGTCCGGCCGCGGTACAAACACCCTCTCATCCACGTAATATTCAAGGCCGAAAAACTCTTTTTTCTTTCGAATGTAGGCAACGGGAATTCCTTTAAACCGGAGCTCAAGAAATCCCCGAAAAAC
This sequence comes from Spirochaetota bacterium, assembly GCA_040752435.1. GTDB lineage: Bacteria > Spirochaetota > Spirochaetia > SPDA01 > JBFMGN01 > JBFMGN01. The sequence goes on along the minus strand of JBFMGN010000242.1, from coordinate 835 downwards.
CGCCTCAACAGTTTCAGCCACCATATCAGGCAGGGAAGAAAACAACCGCTCCTTGGTAGAACCGAAAGCATGAGCAAGCAGTACGGTGGCATCGAGAAAGGGAGTTTCAACCCCCTTTTCAGCCAAAGATGAGGTTCCGAAATGTAACAGTTCCCGGACCATCATTGATTTATTTCGTTTTAAGATACTGCTCTCTGTCGGAAAGCTTCAAGGCTTCCAGAATTTCATCCAGGTTCCCCTGGAGGATTGCCTCGAGCCTGTAGAGAGTAAGGTTGATTCTATGGTCAGTTACCCGATTCTGAGGGAAATTGTAGGTTCGTATCCTTTCCGACCTATCTCCGGAACCGATTTGAATTCTGCGTGTTTGGGCGCGTGCCCGGCGTTTTTTCTCTTCTTCCAATTCGTACAGCCGTGCCCGGAGAACCCGCAAGGCTTTGGCCTTGTTTTTGTGCTGGGATTTTTCATCCTGGCAGGATACGATGAGTCCGGTGGGAAGATGGGTTACCCGTACGGCGGAATCGGTGGTGTTAACGCTCTGGCCGCCGGGACCGGAGGAACGGAATACATCAATCCGTAAATCGTCAGGATCAATCTCGATATCCGTCTCTTCCGCTTCGGGCAGGACGGCAACGGTTACCGCCGAGGTATGGATCCGCCCCCCCGATTCGGTCGTGGGTACCCGTTGCACCCTGTGCCCGCCGCTTTCATACCGGAGGTTTTCATAAACGTTTTTTCCGGAAATTGAGAAAATAATCTCCTTGAAACCGCCGATTCCGGTCTCGTTGGCCGACATTATCTCGATCTTCCAATGCTTTTCCTCGGCATACCTGGAATA
>JBFMGN010000241.1:0-5465 GCA_040752435.1 Spirochaetota bacterium | reverse complement strand
CAACAGTTGAACATAAACTTACATTATGGGAATTACAAAAACAGCGCCGGCAAGCTGAATAACCTTAAGGATGAACATCTCTGGATGAAATCAGCAGAAATGAAACCATATCCTAAGGGCTGTCCCAAAAGTATAAAAACTTAAGCCTGGAGTATTGCAAAAATCTTGTTTTTTTAACAAGCTTTTTGAGTGGTATTGTATATTCAACTTAAAAACAAAGAAATTTTTTTACTAGGAACTGCTCATGTATCAAAGGACAGCGTTCTGGAAGTCGAAAAGAGCATAACAGAAATAAAACCCGGAAGAGTATGCGTAGAAATTGATGCATCCCGTTATGCCTCCATGACTGAAAACAGAAGCTGGAACACTTTGAATATCTATCAGGTAATAAAAGAAAAAAAAGGATTTCTACTCCTGGCAAACCTTGTTCTTTCTTCATTCCAACGCAAGCTCGGAGCGGAACTGGGCACGATGCCCGGGGAAGAAATGATGAAAGCAATTGAGGTGGCCACCGCCCTCAATATTCCTTATTCCTTTGCAGACCGGGAAGTCCATGTCACCCTCAGGCGGGCATGGGCAAAATCGGATCTCTGGCATAAAGGCAAACTGTTGGTTATGCTCTTAGGCGCGGTATTCGTCCGGGAAAAATTTTCCCGGGAACAACTTGAAAAGCTTAAACAGAAGGGCGCGCTTGAAGATATGATGGAAGAATTGGCGAAGTACCTGCCTGCTGTAAAGGAAGTCTTAATCGATGAAAGGGACAGATATCTTGCCACAAAAATTTTTAATACCGAGGAAAACGTCATAGTCGCAGTAGTGGGGGCCGGTCATGCCCCTGGAATTTCCCATTGGCTTAAAAGACTCGACCGGGGGGAAGCGGTTAACAATCTTACAGAACTGGATAGGATCCCTCCGCCGTCAAGAATAACAAAAGTTCTTCCATGGATAATACCCGTTATCGTTCTTTTGTGCTTTCCTTGACTTTTCCCCGTTACACAATTATTGTGAGTATTATGAACCAGAGGGAATACCGACTCGCCGCAATAATGTTCACTGATATCTGCGGGTTCAGCCGCATGTTGGAGCAGAATGAGGCTCAAACCCTGGAAATGCTTAAATACCTCAACCAGTTGGTCCGTGCACTTGCCGTCCAGTACAGAGGTACAGTCATAAAAACAATCGGCGATGCATTTCTAGTCGATTTTAAAAATACCTTCGATGCGGTAAAATGCGCTATTCAAATACAACACGAGCTTGCGGCGTATAATGCTACAACCCAGGAAAATCCTCTCGTCTTAAGAATCGGGATACATCTCGGCGATATTTACTTCTTTGAGGATGATGCCTTAGGCGAAGGTATAAATATCGCCTCCCGGCTCCAGTCCCTGGCAAAACCTGGAAGAATCTGCATTTCCAAAGAAGTCTATAATATGGTATCTAATAAACTGGAAATGGAAATAATCCCCCTTGGCAAAGTCGAATTGAAAAACATTACCCGGGAAATCCATGCCTACGAGATAATCACTAAAAGTTCCATGGATTACGATGAGGCCCAATTCCCGGAAGGTTTACTAAAGAACGGACATGACAAAAACAACGAGTACAGGAATGTAAAACCAGGGGAAAATGAGTTCTCGCGAAAAATGGAATCTTCTGTAAAAAATGAAGAGCCGGTCGATTTTAATGAATTGAAAGACCTGGTAATTGACCAGATAAAACAGGCAGGCAGAAGAATAAGAGCCGAAAGTTTGCGAAATATGGTACCACCGTCACATCCCCGCGCCAGAAGGCATGTCGATAATATTTTAAACATGCTGGCCGAAAAGGGCTATCTGGCCAGGATTGAAAAGGAAAACGGACAAATCAGCTACGGCTTGTCGGAAGCAAGTGAAGCCGCACGACCGCCGGATATACCGGAAGAGGAACTCTATTCAAGATTCCGGCAATACCGGGATAAGCTCGTGGAAGAGGCGCGAAAAGCAAAAGGCGGATTCGGCGCACACCTCATTTCATTCCTGGCGGTGAACGGTTTCCTTGTGTTTACCAATCTGACGACGAGTCTTAAGTTTCCCTGGTTTGTCTTTCCCATGGGGGGATGGGGAATCGGCCTTATTACCCACCTGGCTGCGGTAAATCTCAAACAGAAAGAAAAAAGGGATGTTCTTTCCATACCGGATCTGACCCCTGCAGAGTTGAAAATACTCCGGAGGATCCACACTAGCAAGGCTTCTTTCTGGACCCACCTGGTTTCAAACCTGTGTATATCAGCCTTTCTGTTCACGATTAATATGGTAACGTCTCCGGGATTCAACTGGTTCCTGTTCCCAGCCGGCGCCTTGATGCTGGGAGTATTTTTTCACTGGCTCGGTCATTCCGGTAGAGTATTTCGCCTTAAGAGGGAATTAAAGCAACAGGTAGCAAGCCGGAGCGGCCGAATATTTTCCTTCGGGAAAAAAGGCCCGACTGTAGACCAGGGCGCTGCCCCAAAGGAATCCGAGGATATCCTTCAACAGGCAATAAGGTTAAAAGAATTGATTATTACCCAGGTAAAAAGCCTCGAAAAAGAAAAATCCCCCATAGGGGCGGACATGATTCCACTGCTGGATAATTATATCGGCCGGATAAAAGAACTCTCAACAAAAAACCAGGAATTGGAAGAGGTAATAGCCGGAATGCCGATGGATGACTTAAAGAAAGATTCGGAGAACCTCAATCGAAAACTTCTGACCGCTGACAGCGACTATATGAAAAATGAATATCGGAAATCCATCGATGAAATCGAACGCCAGATGCGTTCTTTTAAAGAACTGAAAAATCAGAAGGAAGTGGTGGGGCTGCGCCTGATTTCCGCCGTCAATATCTTAAAACAAATGCAGCTTGACCTTGCCCGGATGAAGGGGATGTCCGCTTCAAGTGAACGGGCTTCAATAAATATGCTGAAAGAAAAATCCGAAGATCTCTCCGGTTACCTTGAAGATTTACGGGAAAGTTACAAGGAACTGGAATAAATATTCCATGGCGGCTTATCCGGTATTCCCATTTATTATTCTCACCATAATGACACCGTCAATGGCATTAATTTTTTCAATAAGAGCCTGAGGGATTGAACCGTCAATATCAATAATATTAAACGCATAATCACCCTTATGGCGATTGATCATATCGGCAATATTTATCTTTTTCTCCGCAAGAATTGTTGTTATCTGTCCTACCATGCTGGGGATATTTTTATTGGCGATTACCATACGGGTATTCCTGGTTATCTCCATTTCACAGTCAGGAAAGTTAACGGCATTTCTTATATTCCCTGTTTCCAGAAACGCCCTGAGCTGTTTGGCAGCCATAATTGCGCAGTTATCTTCCGCCTCAGGAGTGGAAGCTCCAAGATGCGGAATTGCAATAACGTTATCAAGACCGAGAAGTTCGTCCTCGGGAAAGTCCGTTACATAGCTGTCAACATGGCCGGATTTCAGTGCTTTAAGCAGGTCGGCATTATTCACAAGACCGCCGCGGGCAAAGTTCAAGACCCTCACTCCTTTCTTCATAATTGCCAATTTTTCGCTGTTTATTAGTCCTTTTGTCTTATCGTTTAAGGGTATGTGGAGGGATATATAATCGGAATCTGCAATTAAACTGTCCAGGCTGATTGCCCGCCTTACAGACCTCGACAGCCCCCACGCAGCCTCAACCGAGATAAAGGGATCAAAACCGCTTACCATCATTCCCAGGCTTTCTGCGTCGTTGGCAACCATAACACCGATGGCGCCAAGACCGATTACTCCGAGCTTTTTACCTTTCAGCTCCGGACCCACAAAGTTTGATTTTTCTTTCTCAATAATTTCAGGCACCTCATCGCCCTTGCCCTTCAGGCTCTGAACCCAGGCCATTGCTTTGTAGATCTTCCTGGAAGAAAGAAACATGCCGGCCAGTATCAACTCCTTGACGCTGTTGGCATTGGCGCCGGGTGTATTAAACACAACAATACCTTTTTCACTGCATACCTTAACCGGAATATTATTGACCCCCGTGCCCGCTCTCGCGATAGCCTTGAGACTTGCCGGCAGCTTCATTGCATGCATGTTATAACTTCTCACCAGGATTGCATCCGGATTCAATATTTCCGACGCGGTTTCATACCTGTCCCGCGGCAAAAGTTCCAACCCAAGGGGTGAGATTCTATTCAATGTTTGAATCTTAAACATAGGCTTTCTTCTCCTGTTTATTTGTTTATTACTCTTTTTGTCGATTCTGTTGCTCGAACGCTTTCATGAATTCCACCAGTTTCTTCACTCCTTCAAGCGGCATGGCGTTGTAAATACTTGCCCGCATACCGCCGACAGACCTGTGTCCTTTCAAGTTCACAAAGCCTTTCTTTTCCACTTCTTTTATAAACTTTGTATTTAGTTCTTCAGTCGGAAGTACAAAGGGAATATTCATTAAAGAGCGGTCTTTTTCCCGCACTGTTCCTTTGAAAAACCGGGAATTATCCAGGAAATTATACAACAGCGCGGCTTTCTCCTGGTTGATCTTGTATATCGCCGCTACACCGCCCATAGCTTTAAGCCACTCAAGAACCAGTTTTACAATATAAACGCCGTAGCATGGAGGGGTATTGTAGAGGGAGTTTTCTTCCGCATGAACAGAATAGCGAAGCATAGTCGGCGTAGGCGCTCTATGTTTTCCAAGCAGATCCTTTCTGATAATAACCAGAGTTACCCCGGCCGGCCCTAAATTCTTCTGAGCACCGGCATATATCAGGCCGAATTTTGTCACATCATAGGGTTCCGAGAGAATATTTGAAGACATATCCGCCACCAGTGGAACCAGCCCGGTTTCCGGAAGTTTTGTATAGCGGGTACCATAAATGGTATTGTTGGTAGTGATATGCACGTAATCTGTATCTTTCCTTAACGGAGGAAGATCCGGGATATAACTGTAGTTTTTATCTTTTGAGGAGGCCGCGACATTTACGCGGCCGAAGATCTTCGCCTCTTTAATAGCTTTTGAGGACCAATGGCCCGTATCGATATAATCGGCTTTCCCATTTTTTCCAAAAAGATTCAAAGGTACCATTGCAAACTGGGTGGATGCGCCCCCCTGGAGGAACAAGACGGAATAGTTCACAGGTATCTCCATAAGCTCTCGAATCAGGGCTTCCGTACCCTGTATTACGCCCTCAAACAGCCTGGAACGATGACTCATCTCCATTACAGACATTCCTGAACCTTGATAATTCAGCATCTCCGCGGCTGCCTGTTTCAAGACCGGTTCGGGCAACTGTCCAGGACCGGCAGAAAAATTGTATACTCTTTCCATTGCTACTCCTTTTTGTGGTCCATTACCTTTTTAGGCGGAAAATCTTTCTGCCTTTTTCAGATATAGTTGCTAAAGCCGTAAGAATTCTAAATTCTTCTACAACATAAACATTCCTGATAAAGACATCCCTCTCACACTGTAATGTAACC
>JBFMGN010000240.1:0-5469 GCA_040752435.1 Spirochaetota bacterium | reverse complement strand
AATTGTAGAAAAAACCAGAATGCCTTTTTCTGTGAGAATAGAGTTTCACCATCGAGAACAAAGGATAGGCGGGGATATTACGGTTATAGAGGAGCTTCGCAATTCAAAGCAGCAAAAGCTAGAGAGCTATTTAAGTTCTCAGAAAATATTTCTTTTACAGAAATGGCTTTTTTAGAGCCCCTGGCTACTGTCTTGCAGGGTATCGATAGATTGCGCTTAAAGGTTGAAGAGTGGGTTTTGGTTGTCGGCGCCGGTACGATGGGCCTATTAACAGCGCAAGCAGCCCGATTATCCGGCTACCGGGTAATTATCTCGGATTTGCTGGAGAAAAAGATAAAGACGGCAGAAGCGTTGGGCTTTACCTATGTCCTCAATGCCGCAAGCAACGATTACCTGAATAAAATAAGGGAAATTACCGGAGGGAGGGGGCCGGATAGTATTGCCTTTACAGTAAGTTCTTCCGAGGTGTACAGGCAGGCCTTTGAGATAGCGCCAAAAGGATGTCGGTTCCTGTTTTTCGCTTCCGGATATCCCTGTCCAGAGTTGGAAATCAATCCTAACTCCGTACATTACAACTTATGGGAGTTTATAGGAACTTTTGGGGCTAGAGTGCAAGATTTCCAGCTTGCCTCTGAGCTCATAAACAATAGATTGGTAAATCTTATTCCGCTGGTAGAGCAGGAGTTTAATCTCGATCACCTTCAAGCCGCATTTGAAAAAGCTTCTGAACCAGAAAGTTATAGAGTCTCACTCATTTTATCCTGAGAGATAGGGAAAGCAGGGAGAAGAAAGGCGATTGATAAAGGAAATGGGCAAACAGGTTAGAGCGATCTTTTTTGACATGGGGGGGACATTGACATTGCGCGTTGAGGATAAAAAATTACGCCGCCAATCAATGAAACAGCTCCTGGCCTTATTGGATGAGAAAGAAGAGCCGGATGCCTTTTATAAGAGCCTGTCAGAGCGCTTTCAAGCTTATAAACGGTGGTCTTCAGAAACTATGATCGAAGCTCCTGAAAAGGAGATATGGACGTACTGGATTTTACCCGATCAGCCTGCCGAAAAGATTGAGCCTCTGATCAAGCAACTGGATCAGTTGTGGCGAAAAATCCAGGGCCGCCGGGTGTTGCGCCCCGACTGTCGGCAGGTGCTTGGTAAGCTGGTAAGACGCGGCTACTGTCTGAGTGTCATCAGCAATACGACCAGTCCGGATTTTGTCTCCAAGGTTCTTAAGGAGTACGGCCTGGCAGAATACTTTTCCAGCGTTGTGCTTTCCTCTATTTTTGGCAGGCGTAAGCCCAATCCCGAGATCTTTTTCGAAGCCGTCCAGAGGGCCGGAGTTGAACCGGGCCAGTCCGCCTATATTGGCGATCAACCTGGGCGTGATATAGCCGGACCCAGGCTGGCCGGTTTTGCCCTGTCAATATTAATAGGGGACAATGACTCCTCAGGACTTGAGCAAAACGACCCACTGCTCAAGCCTGATATAGTGATTCACAAGCTCAGTGAGCTTTTGAATATATTTGCTCCGTTGAAATCGGCTGACAAACAAGGGCTTAAGAATGGATAGCACCACAGTTTAGTAAGGGACTGAGAAATATGATTACGATCGGTTTGAACTCATCGTGCCTGCAGAAACATAATAACACAAGTATCCGAGAGATAGTGGAGTTCGTGCTGGAGCACGGTTTTAAAGGAGTAGAGTTTCGGGATGAGTATCCTTTTTGCGAGAACCTGACCAATGAGGAGATAGAATGGGTACGGAACACAGTGAAATCCTTTGGCCTGATCTGCTCCGTTCATCTTCCCTATTATGACCTGAATCTATCCGCCTTTCGCGATGAGCTGCGGTTGGCCGCGGTACATTGTATTCTAAAATCGGTCAGGGCTGCCCACCGGATCGGTGCCAGGACTGTAACTATCCACAGCGGAAGCATGCGGCGCAATTATTATGCAGACAATTGGGAGGAAAGGGCGGAGAAACTAACCAACGAATCCTTAAGAGTAATCGTGAATGAATGTGAACAATATGGAATCACTTTACTCATTGAAAACATGAACGTATTCAAAAAAGAGGTTCATCGAGTTCATGCCACTCCAGCCTCCATGCTGAACACTCTGAAAGTTCTAGACGGTAAAATCGGGTTTACCTATGATATCGCGCATGCAGTGTCCACCTCCATTGATCCTGTGACTTTCGTGGAAACTCTCGGTTCGGATAAGATCTATCTGGCTCATCTGAATGATAATGATCTTAAATCAGACCAGCACCTGGCTGTTGGGGATGGAAAAATCGATTATCGCTCATTCATGAAGGCCTATATAGATAGAGGATGGAAATTCCCGCTGTTCTGTGAAAGTCAGAGAGCTGAGTCTGCCCTGGCCAGCAAGGTTTACCTGCAAAAAATTATTGAAGAGTACGGTGCGTAGATACCCACGGGCAAGCCCGTGGAACTCTGCTTACATCTTAGAGGGGGCGGGCTTTTGATACAAGGCAGTGATTTATGGAGGGTGTTTGAAAGATGAATTTAACGAATGCCGCTAAAGAGCTGACCACGACTCGCTGTCTGTTCACGCTTCGCCGTTATCTTAGCCGGCCTGAAAAAATCATGGGCCTGGTGCTGCTTGGTCTGCTGGTTTTTTTCGTGGTATTGCCACTCCTCCAGATCCTCATCGGGGCTACTACTTTCAGCCCCGGCGACACCCGTTTGGCTCCCGACGCAGTTCCGGGACAGGTTACTTTTTTTCACTGGAAAAGGGTAGCAGCCAGCGCCCTGAGCCTGGTATTACTGTACAAGCCCCTCCTGAACAGCGTTTCTATCGCGGTGGGAGTGATTCTTGTCGCCCTTCCTTTGGGCTCGCTTCTGGCCTGGTTGGTGGTAAGGACCGATCTGCCTTTTAAGAGAGTAATCGGAAACCTGCTGATCATTCCTTATATTATGCCCTCCTGGGTCATGGCGCTGGCCTGGTTCACCGCCTTTAAAAACGAGCGTATTGGAGGAGCTATGGGTTTCTTGCAAGCCCTGGGAGTCCGTACGCCTGACTGGTTATCCTATGGGTATATCCCTATTGTTTTAGCCCTCACCCTTCATTATTTTCCGTATGCTTTTATTCTCGTCTCAGGGGCGCTGGCCACGCTGGACAGCCAACTGGAGGATACCGCTTCAGTTCTAGGTGCTTCCAGGTTAAAGATACTGAGAAAGATCACCTTTCCGCTCATGCTTCCGGCGATCGGCTCTGCCTTTGTTTTGATTTTCAGTAAAGCGATTGGCACCTTCGCTACCCCCGCGATCCTGGGTCTGCCTGTCCGGTATTTCACCTTGTCCACGAGGATTTATGATATGCTCGGCAGCAAGGTCGAGGGAAGCGCCGACGTACTGCTCATATTTCTTATCCTGATCTCGGGATTTACCATATATGTAAACAACAAGGTTTTAGGTGTACGTAAAAAATTCACCACGATCAGTGGAAAGGGCTCTAAGATCAGGCGTACCAGGCTGCGCCAGGCTAAACTCCCGCTCACGATCATTGTATTTATCTTCGTAGGCGCATGCATCCTGTTCCCACTTGCGTTCTTGATCTTACAAAGCATAACTCTGTACGGAGACTTTAATCTTAAAGAGCTGACTCTCCAATATTGGATTGGCAAGGCTGATCCCAAGACTGTGGAGGGAGCGGCCGCTGGAATACTCCGCGATTCCTTTGTGCTCGGCGGAGCCTGGAACAGCATCAAGTTGTCGCTGCTTGCCGCCGCGATTGTCAGTTTCATAGGGCTGTTCTTTGGCTATGCCGTGGCCAAGGCCAGGGGCTCTGTGCTGTCCAGAACCCTGGAAAACCTGGCCTTTACACCCTACATCATTCCCGATATCGCCTTCGGAGGTATTTATTTGAGCATGTTTTCCAGGTCTTGGGGACCATTGCCCAGCCTGTATGGCACTTTTGTCCTTTTGGTGCTGGTCACGGTTGCCAAAAGGCTGCCCTATACTTCCAGAACCGGTATATCTGCGATGATGCAGATTGACCAATCCCTTGAGGAGGCAGCCTACCTGCGCGGGATATCCTGGCTTGGCCGAATGGGCCGGATCATTATCCCTCTGGGGAAAAGCGGCCTGATGGCGGGGTTTGTCTTGAGCTTTATCACCTCTATGAGAATGCTGAGCCTGATCATCCTGATCGTCACACCCAATACACGCTTACTCACCTCGATAACCTTTCGTTATGTGGGGCAAGGGTTCTTGCAGCATGCCAACGCTATAGCCGCTCTGATCATTATTATCACCGTAGCCGGTTATTTCCTGGCCGGGCTGTTCGGTAAATCAAAGCTGGAGCATATAGGGGGAGATTAGAAGATTTTAAGAAAGTGACTGATGGGTGAATCAAGATCTCTTCGTAGCAAGAGATCATAAAAAACCAAAGAGGAGAAGCATATGAAAAAAACAGTATGTTTCATGGCGGTTTTCCTGGCTTTGAGCTGCGGATTACTTTCGGCAGGTGGGGCAAAGGAAACTGTTTCGCCCGGCGCTATTTCACCGGAACTTGAGGCCTGGCTCAAACAAGCTCAGTTAGGTCCCTATGCACCGGCCAAACAGGATTGGGATGAGATGGCGGCTAAGGCCAAAGCCGAAGGCAAAGTGGTGGTATACAGCGCCTCCTCCCGGATATTCGAGGCCGGTGAAACATTCACGGCTAAATACGGCATCAAGGTAGAGGCTTACGATATGGGGGCTGGTGAGGCCAATGAGAAAATCGGGCGTGAGCAAGAGGCAGGAGTTTTTAACGCCGATGTCCTCTTTAGCCAGGGGGCGGAGATAGTCCTTCAATTAATGAAACAGGGGTATCTCTACAATTTTGTACCTGATTATTGGGCCCCTCATATTCCTGCGCAATACAAAGAGCCCCTGCTGGTCCACCGGCTGAGCGCCAAGATGATCCTGTATAACATGGAGCGCTACCCCGGAGGTCCTCCCATCAACAATATCTGGGACATCACCCACCCGGAGTGGAAAAATAAGTTTCTGATAAAGAATCCAACGGAGGACCCGGATCAGTTGGGAGATCTGGTCAACTTTACCGCCCATTCTGCGGAAATGAAAGCCGCCTACGAACGTAAGTATGGGAAACTCGAGCTCTCCCCGGGTGTTCCCGACGCAGGTCATGAGTTTCTCTACCGCCTGCTCAAGAACGGTGTGGTATTGATAAAATCGGGTGGCGATGTAGGCGCAGGGGTTGGAACAAAAGGCCAGGCCGATCCGCCTCTCGGTATCACCAGTCTTTCCAAGATTCGGGACAACAAGAAAGGCCTGGTCCTGGCGGGTGCGACAGGGATCGATACGGTCGATTGTCACGTCGCTTTGCGTTACCTGCCCATTGCCCGATATGCTCCCCATCCCAATGCGGCCAAGCTCTTTATCGCCTGGGTGATGGGCAGCCCGGAGGCGATAGGGAAACAACTGGAGGAGCCCTACAATA
>JBFMGN010000024.1:0-14171 GCA_040752435.1 Spirochaetota bacterium | reverse complement strand
AAAATTCATAGCAGGTATCAACGATCAGGTAAAACAGAAAAGAAACATCGGTGTAGTTCTTTCCGGGGGACAAGCCCCCGGCGGTCATAACGTTATTGCCGGGCTGTTTGACGCCCTGAAAAAGGGTAGCCCGGCATCGAAGCTTTTCGGTTTTCTGGGTGGGCCTGCAGGTATTCTTGAGGATAAAGCCATTGACTTGACTGCTCGCTACATAGATCAGTTCAGGAATACCGGCGGATTCGATATCATTGGATCAGGAAGAACAAAACTCGAAAAGGAAGAGCAGTTTGACAAATGTATCGAAGTTTGTAATAACAGGGCTATAAGTGCTCTGGTCATTATCGGTGGTGACGATTCCAATACCAACGCCGCCTTGATGGCGGAATATTTTAGCAGGAAAAACGCAGGTATTTCCGTAATCGGTGTTCCCAAAACTATCGACGGCGATTTAAAAAATGAGCATATTGAGACTTCTTTCGGCTTTGATACTGCTACAAAAACATATTCTGAACTGATAGGCAATATCGCGCGGGATGCAAACTCGGCCAAAAAGTACTGGCATTTTATAAAGCTCATGGGACGCTCAGCTTCCCATATATGCCTGGAATGCGCCCTGCAGACCCAGCCGAACTATGCAGTTATTTCGGAAGAGGTGGAAAACGATCAACAGACTCTCGACCAGATTATTACTGAGATTGTAGATATAATCGTAAAACGCTCGGAAAACAGAGAAAATTTCGGTGTGGTGCTCGTTCCGGAAGGACTTATCGAGTTCATACCGGAAATAGGAAAACTCATTTCCGAGTTGAACAATCTGCTGGCAGCTCATGAACCATTTTTTAAAACCTTAAACACTTTTGAAAGGCAGTCTGAATGGATAAATAAAAACTTGAGTAAAGATTCATCCTATGCGTTTTCAACCCTTCCCAACGATATTCAACGTCAGTTGTTAATGGATAGAGACCCTCACGGCAATGTTCAGGTTTCAAGAATTGAGACGGAAAAGCTCCTTATCGAACTGGTGGAAGCCCGGCTTCTAGAGTTGAAAAACGAGGGGCGATACAAAGGTAAGTTCAGTCCACAAAGCCATTTTTTGGGATATGAAGGCAGATCTGCTTTCCCTTCCAATTTTGATGCTGATTACTGCTACTCATTGGGGTATAACGCTTTTATGCTTATTGCTTCGGGACTGACAGGCTACATTTCAGCCATAAAAAACCTCTCTAAACCGGCAGATGAATGGAGTGCCGCCGGTATTCCTCTGACCATGATGATGACAATTGAACAAAGATCCGGGAAACTAAAACCTGTTATTAAAAAAGCCCTGGTTGAACTGGATAAAAAGCCTTTCAGGCTCTTTGCGGGTAAACGAGCTGACTGGGGGCTTAAGACTTCCTATATTTATCCCGGTGCAATCCAGTATTTTGGACCGCCGGAGGTGTGTGATCAGCCGACAATAACACTCTCTCTTGAACACAACTGAAGTTTATTCGCTACGTCTGGTTTTGGTGTTCCAGTTCCGACCGATACACTCCGGCGAGATGACTGAAAAACGGAAGCCGTAACCGCAGTTCATATCGCAGGGCAGTGTCTTCTTTCGACGGCAGACCTGATAGGTGGCGGTCGATAAGTAACTGCATTTTTTTAAGGACCTCGATTATTACCTGGTATTCATATCCGGAAACTATTCTTTCGTTCTGCCTTGTCTGGTTATCATAGAGAACCCTATATAGATTTATCAGTTCTTCTTCCATTTCTTCAAGTTCTTTTATCCAACTTCTCATTTTCCAACCCTCTGGCTTCAAGCGGGAACATATTTAAGGGCTGCTATCCAGCTTAAACCCATTAGATAAATAGCAGATATTATGCCAACACCCCATTTCTACTAATTTATTATTCTATAAAGAGTTATTAATCTGTTATCTTATGGAATACGCCCGGCAATTATGCAAAATGCATAAAAATTAACTTTTCTTATAATAATTCTTTATTATAAAAAAAATTATTGTATTATGTGAATTGAATAATTATGCAAATTGACTAATTCAAATATTGATCTGAATCGAGAATTGCGTCGATAGCCTCATAAAGCAGACCCAGCTCAAAGGCCAGATCCAGGACGGTATACCTGTTCCTGATCATCTGCGCCTTTATAACAGCCTCCCGTACCTCTTTTTTCGTTAAGTTTATCTTACCCGGTTTTATAGGACAGCCGGCGCTTAAAAACATCTCTTTAAGATCTTTATAACGGATAAGCTGTTTTGAAATCTCCTTCCGTAAATCATCCCAGATTGATTTCACCCTTTCTACCCGCTTCTCAAGCTCCGGCAGCGAAAGATATTTTTTCTTACTTTCATTGAGGACACTTTCTACTATGAGAGTACCTTTAAAGGTGTTAATTATCTCCTTTTCACGCTCCTCCCAGGGTTTCCAACATTTGATGATTTTCTCCGGCTCCAGTTGGTCAGCCTCTTTTAAAAAAAGGGTTTCATAGAGTGCAGTCCCGAGCAGGGTACCAACGGCAACCTTAAATCCGTGGGATACAGGCACACCCTTTATCTGTAAATCCTGCATTTCAAGAACATGGCTGAATAAATGTTCACAGCCGGATACGGAGCGTGTTCGTTTAAGGATTTGGAGTGAAAAACCGGTCATGGTAAGCCCTTCGAAGAGATATTCAAATTGCTGATCACAGCCTTTGGCCAGCTTATCAGGTTCATCAAGCCATAACCGCAAATCTTTCTGGACAATATCCCATACCGGCTTGACGATTTTATCAAGCTCTAGCGCATCGGCGGTTATCCAGTCAGCTCCGGCTGTCAGCTTACTCGCAAGATCCGCATAGCCGGCCGATGTCATTTCTTTGGGTGCTTTTTTTAAAACATCGAGATCTGCAATTATGCCTAAAGGAGCAGAGCATTCGAGGGTCTGTTTAAAGCCGTCTTTAACTATTGAGGCGCCGAATCCTGAATAACCATCCACCGAAGCCGCAGTCGCAGCAATGATATACCGGCGGCCGGCTTCAAAGGCCCCGCGTTTTACAATGTCATTGATAGTGCCCGAACCAACCGCAATAGGAATAGACACGTTTGCAGCAAGGTATTCCCGCAATTCTCTAACATGATGGTAGTCGGCGTGGAGCATGGGTGTGCCGGGGAAAATGAAGGCTTTACCGGCTTGAAGCCCCGCAGCTTTAAGGGCAGTATCGATTTCTTTTCCAGCCACGCTGTATGTGATATCATCGGCCACAACCACGGCCGATTTTCCGGGAAACAAAGTCTTGAAAATCTCTACGATCTTTTGTATGACGCCGCTGCCTATGATCAGTTCTTTTGTATCCGGCACCCTTTCTAAAACAGCGCTGAGTTTATTTCTATCCATGCTGCCTTTCTTACAACCTTTTCCGTAAAATAGCAACTATATCCTGCTTGCCAAGCCTGGCCGGACTATTTTTAATAACACCCGATTCTTCAGCCAGCCATTCGGTATCTTTTGCCTGTAGACCGTAATTTTTTAGCCGCTTGATCTCGAAATCTTCAGTCCAACGGTAAAGAACAGCAACCAGTTGCCTGCAATCGTCAATCGTCGTCCCTTTCTCCCGCCCGGCTAAGATTCTGCCGGCTTCGGCGTAGAGTGCCAATGCAGGACTATGTTCCCCTTCATATTCAATCAGCCAGTCTACAATTCTTTCAGTTGCGGATGCCAGTAAGGTACCGCAGACAACGCCGTGGGGTACATTGAACCGGCTGCCTATGGGTGAGGCAAGGCCGTGAACGACTCCCAGCCCGGCATTGGCAAGGACGATGCCGGATATGAAGGCAGCATAGGCCATATCCGACCTGGCCTTAATATCACTGTTGCCCTTTAAGACCGCCGCAGGATAGGACTGTGAGGCGTATTCCAGTCCGCTTACAGCCAGAGCCCGGCTTAAAGGATTCCCTTTTACGGAAACAAGGCCCTCTATAAGCTGGGTTATCGCATCCATACCGGATGCGGCCGTTACATCCCTGGGACAGGATAATGCCAGTTCGGGATCGATAAGGGCCGTATCTGGCACATAATTCTCGTGCCGCAGTGAACGCTTAAACCCCTCCTCGCCGGTCCTGCTTAAAACCGCATTCTTTGTAGCCTCGGACCCCGTGCCCGACGTTGTGGGAATGGCAACAAACGGAACTTTAATTCCGGGAGGTGCTTTGCTGCCGATAACCTCCAGGTAGTCGACCACCGAGCCTTCAGTTTTTATCATAGCAGAAATTGCTTTGCCTGCGTCAATTACGCTGCCGCCGCCGATGGATACAACCGCATCCGGCGGCGAGTTTCTATGTTCGCCGGAAATTGAATCCACGAGCTCCGCAGACGGCTCACCGGTCACACTGTAGAATTTGCTTCCGATGTTACTCTCAGATAATTGTTTAAGAAGAGAATCCCAGTGGGGTGATTTGTTAAATGATCTGGAACCGATTACAAGAATACTGTGAAAGTTACACTCTTTAAGGAGGGCCCCGAGCATAGAAAATTTAGCTGGACCGAATATTACGTACGGGGTTCTACTGAATACAAATTGCTCCATAGGCTTGGAGTATAAATATTATCTGTCACCAATGTCAAACAGTCACGGAGAGAACGGAGGGAAAGGAATTTTATATCTAATAGCCTTTCCTATTATTCTATATTGAAATATACTGGATCGGTATTTGATTTTCTTCATTATCCTAAAATGAATGGCGGTTTAAATGGATGAGGAAAAATATGTAAGACCAACGTGGGATGCTTACTTTATGGAAGTGGCTGATTCTATCTCAAAGCGCGCTACCTGCAACCGGGGAAGGAGCGGCTGCGTTATTGCAAAAGACAAGCAGATACTCGTAACCGGGTATGTCGGCTCACCCGCCGGTTTGCCCCATTGTGACGATGTGGGACATCAACTGAAAAAAATTGTGCATGAAGACGGGCGGATCACCCAGCACTGTGTTCGGACTGTGCATGCAGAACAAAATGCAATTTGCCAGGCAGCCAAGAGAGGCATCAGTATCGAGGGTGCCACCATATACTGCCGGATGACCCCCTGCCGAACATGCGCGCTGCTGATCATCAACTGCGGAATAAAACGGGTGGTCTGTGAGCGGAAATATCATGCGGCTTCAGAATCCGAGGAGCTGTTTAAACAGGCTAATATAAAGTTGGAATATATCTACAATGAACTCCAGCAGTATGAAAATCAGTAACGGATATCAAGGCTCATAGGTATCCATCCGGCAGGATCAGCCATATCCTGCGCAATCAAACCTATCCCAATAGGTTTGGTCATCTCGGCTATAAGATAATTTTTCCCGTTATAAGAAAAGCGTGCTCCTTTTCCCGCAATGTCCACGGCGGTAACCGAATGGCCGTACACGGTCGAAACAAGCAGAATCGATTCAAATCCGAAATGTTTCAAAAGGATGATATATAAAAGTCCGCGTGAATCGCAGTCACCGGACTCTCTTATAACTGTTTCCAGCGGCGAAAGTAAATCCGAGGGCGTCCCGCTTCTCGCATACTCAAAACTTTGTATCCATTCAAGAAGACGCACCGGTATATCCACTCTATCGACGCCTGCCTTAAGCAGCTCGCCTTTCAACTTTTCATATGCCCCGTCAAGTCTGTGAAAATTGTCCCGGTAGATCATCCGGTAATATCTAAGCCAGGCTTCATTTCTGTCTTTCTTGAAAGCGGCTAAGACCCTGGCCTCCCGTTCTATGAGGACCGATGCAGCGTCAATCTCCCCTTTGTCGATCAGTACACCCACCCGTTTATTTTCAAACGAGAGATTAACCGTCTTCCGGTTCTCGCCCGGGAAGGGATAGTAAAACTGGCTTACAGGTCCACTTAGGTATATTCCTTTTTTATCAGGTGAAAATGAATCGAGTACGGATAATAAAAAACCGTGCATTTCGTCGTACATTTCGGCCGCGGTAAATGCAAGAAGAATATAGTCATAATCCGAACCGTTAATAAAAATGAAATATCCCCGTGCAGTATAACGTCCTGCGTTAAAGGTAAAATCGGCCAGAACGGAATCCCGGCCGGAATAGGAAAAGGGGGCAGTGTCGCCTGAAGCGTTCAACTGGCTTGAAAAAGTTTTTTGCATTTCTTCCGCTGATGCAAACCGATCGCCGCTTACGCTTCTAATCTGGAAAACAGCGGTATGATCCGCATCGGTAAACGAAAGCTTTCCAGGCTCTGAAGCATCTAGAGCTTCCCATCCGTCGGGCAGATCAAAAAATGCAGTGGAATCTTTTAAAGCATAGGGTTTGGCATATAGCGATAGAGAAAGAAGTACATATATTCCGAAAAATACAAACGACCTGCCGCTAGGTTTAATACTCACAGTCCCTTCCATAGATAATCAACAATTCGAATATGGCGCACCCTAAAGCCATTAATAGAGCGGAAATCCGCCGTACCTCGCTCTAGCACCTTCGTGATGCCGCTCGGTACGGCGATTTCCGTCGGCTTTTGCCTGACAATTCTTAATAAATCAATATGGGCGCACCAGATTTCGAATTGCTAATAGATAATTGAAAATTCTTGATTTCTTAAGATATTTCATCTACACTTCAGATTAACGGATGAATTATACAATTCCTGTAGCATACATAACTTAAAAAATATGCCAAACACGGTATAGCCTGACCAGGAGGGAGCATGAAACCTGTTAAGTGGGGTATTATCGGCGCAGCCGAAATATTTAAAAAAGTAGTGCGTGGAATGCAGAAATCCACGGCTATGAAAATTCAGGGGCTCGCTTCCCGCAATAGAGAAAAAGCCGGAAACTTTGCCCAAAAATACGGTATCCCTACATGGTACGGAACCTACGAGGAGCTGCTTAAAGATCCTGAAGTTGAAGCGGTGTATATACCCCTTCCGAACCATCTGCATGGCGAATGGATTAAAAAATCCGCCGATGCGGGCAAACACATTCTCTGTGAAAAACCGCTCTGCATGGACGCCTCTGAAGCCCGCCAATGTATCGACTATGCCCATAAACGGGGAGTCCTTATAATGGAAGCCTTCATGTACCGGTTTCACCCCCAGTGGAAAAAAGTCGCCGAGTTGCTTAGGGTGGATGAGATAGGTGCCATTCAATCTGTCAATACCGTTTTCGGGTATTACAATGTCGACCCTGCGAATATACGCAACAAACTTGAAACAGGCGGGGGAGCATTAAGGGATATCGGTTGCTACGCCGTTTCCACCGCCCGTTACATCCTCAACAGGGAACCTGACAAGGTTTTAAGCCTTTTAAGACGCGATCAGTGTTTTAAGACGGACATCCTTACAGCCGGCATTCTGGATTTTGGAAATGCCCACACCGTTTTTACCGTCGCCACACAAACCTACCCTTGCCAGAGGGTCGATATTCACGGTACTTCCGGAACTATTTCGATCGATATTCCTTTTAATGTGTTCCCGGATATCCCGGCCGTCGTTCGGGTAAGGAATGCTTTGAAACCCAGAGAGATTCATATAGATCCGGCGGATCAGTATGGTGAAGAGTTTGAGGCTTTTTCTTTGGCGATCCGGCATGGCCTAAAGGAACCGACCAGTCCCGAAGATGCGGTACAGAATCAGAAAGTACTGGATGCCTTATTCGCCTCTGAAAAATCCGGCTGTTGGGAAAAAGTTTAGATGCAAATTATTATCGGGCACTCCAATATGGACCTTGATTGCCTCGGGTCCATGGTACTGGCACGGTACCTCTACCCTGATTTTAAGCTGTTAAGAAGTACGCATATTCACCCGGCTGCAAAGAATCTCTACAATCTGTATCAGAATCATCTTAATCTTCTCAATGCCGATGACGTGAAAGAATTA
The DNA here is from genome assembly GCA_040752435.1 of Spirochaetota bacterium. Classification (GTDB taxonomy): domain Bacteria; phylum Spirochaetota; class Spirochaetia; order SPDA01; family JBFMGN01; genus JBFMGN01. The sequence continues at coordinate 6,314 of JBFMGN010000024.1, read as the reverse complement.
ACCGTTGAAAAAATCGTAGTGGTTGATACGCGGGTGTACGGCCGGATAAAAGAGTATGGGGAGATAGTTGAAAACTTTCAGGGGGTAATCGATGTTTTCGACCATCACCTGGCGGAACCCTGCGACATTGAAAGGGCGGCCGTCCATGAGAAAGCCCTGGGCGCCAATACCACCCTCCTTGGTATTGAACTATTACGAAGGAACATACCTGTCGTGCCGGAAGATGCAACCATCGCTCTGGCAGGAATTTATGCCGATACCGGGAACTTTACCCATGATAATGTGACTGATGATGATTTTAAAGTAGCCACATACCTTATGCAGCAGAAGGCATCCGTCAAACTCGTCAAGAAATTTCTTACTTCCCTGCCCGAAGATTACCAAATCACTATTTTCCATGAATTGATGAACGGCCTCGTCTATAAAAACTTAAACGGGCATCTTGTTATTCTAAGTTTTATAGAGCTGGAAAAACAGATGAGCGGCCTGGCTGCCGTCGTGGAAAAAATTTTTGAAGTAGAGAATGTAGATGCGATTTTTGCAGTTTTTTCTTTTATAAAAGAAAAGGATGTAATAATTATTGCGCGCAGCCAGAAAGAAACGATCGATGTACATGAGATCCTTAAACGTTTCGGCGGGGGCGGCCATTCACAGGCATCATCGGCTTTGCTAAAAAATACAAGTGGAGAAGAAACTCTTATCAACCTGCACGAGCACCTTCGAAACAGTCTGAAACCGGCGCTGCATGCTTCGGATATTATGGCCCGCGATGTGGGTTTAATTGACGAAAACTGGAGTCTGCTGCAAGCTTCAATGTTTCTTGAAAATATCAACCACACGGGTGCCCCGGTTACCGCTGCCGGAGGAGAACTTGTGGGTTTCATGACGTTGAAAGATATTATGAAAGCACGAAAGGCGGGCCAAATGCATGCGCCGGTAAAAGCCTATATGGCCCGTAAAGTCGTCACCGGCCAGGAAGATACAACTATACGGGAAATAGAGCAACTCTTATACAAAAACAACATCGGCCATTTACCGATTGTCCAAGACCGAAAAGTAGTCGGGATTGTCACCCGTACCGATTATTTAAAGCTTATGAAAGATTCATTGGTGTATTAAAGGACATTATAAATTGTAAAGGTTATACGGACTACCGTAAGCCAAAATCTAGTTGCTGCACTCTTTAACCACGCGTGGTAAAATTGAAATTATATAATTTATATCATCCCCAGTAACATCATGATGGGTTACAAATCGGGTAAAGTCGTCTCTAGGCTGAAAAACGAGGACACCGTAATTTTTAAGGCAATCCGCCAGGGTTTTAGCAGGTTTTTTAGTCTTTATCCTGGCAAAAAACATATTGATTTTAACACTCGGAGGCCGGATTTCAAAAATCTCATACTGGGAAAATGCCTTTGCAAGCCTTCCGGCGTTGTCATGGTCTTCTTTAAGCCTTTCCGACATCTTCTCGATTGCGATTATCCCGGCGGCGGCCAGTATCCCTGCCTGGCGCAGCCCACCTCCCATCATTTTCCGCAGCTTTCTGGCCTTGGTGATAAATTCCTTTGAGCCTGCGACAATCGAGCCCACCGGCGCGCATAAACCTTTTGACAGGCAAAACATGACTGAATCTGAGCAGGCTGCGATAGTTTTAACATCGACCGACAGATAGAGAGCGGCATTGAAGATGCGTGCGCCGTCGAGATGAATCGGCACAGTGATGCCCTTTTCCTTTCGGATTTTCAAACGGCCGTCAAATATTTTTTGCATTTCATCAACCGGTTGTACATCGCCGTTACTCAAGCCGTTTTCCAGGGCTATTGCGCCGGTCTTCGGGTAATGAATATTCTCTTCACTGCGGATTCTCTTTTCTATTTCATTCCAGGTAAGGTAGGGTTTTTCCGGCATTATTGTTCGCATGTGGGTGGAGGCAATTACGGAAGCGGCGCCGACTTCATGCTCAATTATATGGGTGGTCTCTGAAATAATGATCTCACTCCCCCGTTCACAATGGGTAAAGAGGGAGAGTTGGTTTCCAAAAGTCCCTGACACTACAAAAAGTGAGGCTTCCTTGCCCAGTCTGTCCGCGGCAAATTCCTCCAGCTTTTGCACTGTCGGGTCTTCCCCAAGGACATCATCCCCCACTTCCGCCTCGTACATGGCGCGTCTCATTTCCGGAGTCGGTTTAGTTACAGTGTCAGAGCGCAGGTCAATTAGTTTATCCATGGAAACCTAAAGTATCCTTATCGATTATGTTAGATACAGTTTACTATAAATGGAAACAAAAATTACTACAATAGTTCTAGAATAACGCTTCAAGCACGTAGAAGACATTTTTATCGGTACCGAAAATAATCCAGTTGTGGGCAATTACCGGGGCGCTTAAAAGGGCTCCCTCGGTTTCCAGTTCCCACAGCACCTTTCCATTACGGGCTGAAAGGCAGACAAGCTTTGGTTCTATAACGGGGTATGAAGTTCCACCATGCAGCCCGAAGTAGATTCTATTCCCCGCGACTGTCGGTGCGGATGAGACAGGTGTATCAAACCGATGCTGCCACACAAGATCTCCGGTTTTCGTACTGAAAGCCCGGACGACCGAATCGCCGCTGGTATATATGACAAGGTTTTTCCATAACGAAGGTGCCAGGTAATCCAGAAGCTGCATATTTCTGGTAATATAATCCCCCATATCCGAAGGCATGTTTTTACCCCACACGGCATAATCCGTATTCCTCCATTGCAAAGCGCCGGTTTTCCGGTTAAAGGCATAATACGTCAGTTCCCACTCTTCGCCAAAGGGATCCATCGTAGAGAAAAAAATGGAGTTGTCTTTTAATGCCGGAAAAGAATACCAGACGGCATTAAGGCGTGAGGTATCTATGACCCAGAGATACCGTTTTTGTTTTATATCATAGGCACCCATACTGTGGGGCTGTTCAACGGGGCCGGGGGCAAAATAGAAAACATCATCATAAACCTGAAAGGTGAAATAGTGCCACACCGGGTTAGGCAAGGTGAACTGCTCGCTGCCATCGGCGGAGAGAAAATATACATGCCCGCCGTCGCTTACAAAGATGATTGAATCCTTATATTTCAGGATGGTAGACTGAACGGTACTGTCGGTTTGAAAAGACCACGCTTCTTTTCCATCCTTTTGGGAAACTGCATACACTTTCCCATCATTGGAACCTATATAGACGTTTTTATTATCGGCATACGGCACGGAGTTGATAGTACCCTTGGTTTTATACACCCAGCGCATATATCCGCTGACAATATCCAGGGCGTAGATATTACCGTCCACGGAACCGAAGTATATAGTATCCTTTAAGACTACGGGGTTGTTAAAAGCGAAGGCCGGATTGATGTTTTCCTGAATTTTCAGTTTCCACTTGATTCCAACGGGCGGATGAAGGGAGTTGGGGGTGTATCCCCGGCCTTGCTCACCCCTGAACATTACCCAGTCGCTGCGGTGGCCGCATCCGCTCACAGATAATAAGAAGAAAAGAGAACCGGCCAGTAGAGTTCGTGTAATAACGGATCGAAAAGATTTTTTCATTAATAATAGTGAAGCCCTTTTAAACTGAAGGCCCGTCTTGCGGCATTTTTAAATCCCTTTTGCTTATATTCAGCCAAGAGTCCTCTGTAACTATCGCGGAGTTTCTTCCAGATTCGTTCTTTTTCGTCGGGGGTGAAATATTCCCGGAAGGATAGCTCCGTATAACATGCGGCAAAATTTTTTAATCCGGGATATACATCAGCATATTCCAGGATGGTCGTTGCTTGAGCCTTTAGGGACAACCCATACGCGGCGAGCTTCATAAGAGCAAGACGGTAGAGCGCTTTTAACCCTTTAAAATCGTTTTTCCCGGATCTGTAGTAGAGATATAACTCCCTGGAATACCGTGTCAGATACAATCCGGTCAGTATAAGGATCGACAGCACACCCAAGACCAGTAATACTGTCCGCCATGGAAAAACAAATACGGGATTTTTCTGGCGGTTATCCTGCATTATGGGAATGACAACATCGCTGGAATTGGGATCCCCCCCGGGAGGCGGAGGTAAGGCGTAGGCGGTGGATTCAAAATCAATCCACCCAAAGTCCGGGATGTAGTACTGTACCCATGAATGATGATGAGCGGTCGTAACAAGATAGAGATATTTCTGGGTAAGCTCATTCAAGGGCTTTATAACACGCTTCAATTCCTGAAGTCCCTGCCAGTGAGCGAGTGTTTGAAGTTCAGAGGCGGCCAGATAACCTACCACCACTCTCGAAGGAATACCGGCCAGCCTGCCAAGAATCGCAGCCGTATTGGAAAACTCCGTACAATCCCCTTCTTTGCTGTACTCAAGGAAATCGACCATTTTCTTAACCGACACCTCGTCATCAAATCCCAGGAGATACTGGTACTCGGAAAAACTTTTCAGGATTCCTTCGATTTTTTCAAAATAACTGTTTTTTCCCTGAATGGCTTGCGTTAAATGTTCGAGAAAAGTCGTTTTATCGGCTTCTTCAAGGGGTATTTTCATGTATCGGTCAAGTGATAATTTTTCATCATCCGTTAAGAGCCGGGCTTCATTAAGGGCATTTTCCGAAGCAACGCTTAACTGGGAAACGGAATTGTAGGTGTAATCAAAGGGATAGTATTCCGGGGTTCTGACAGTCGGTTCCACCGCCAATGGGCGATAGGCTAAAACACGGCGTGAGATGGTTGAAATATAGGAAATCGTATCGGGATACCTCATAATATCCAGGCTGTTATCCGGATTTCTCCAGGTCTCAACGAGTCTTTGGTATGAAAGACTATTCAGATCCTCGTCCCCCGACTTGATAAATCCGAGAACCGGATCGAATCCGCTGTAATATCCTTCCGCTGAATATACGGGATCGAAATTGCTTGCCACAACCATGACAGCATACTGTTTCCCTCTCTTACCCTGGGTTCCCAGCATGTTGTTCCATTGATCGGAAGGTATTCCCTGGAGCACAGATTTCTTACCTCCCGTTTCCCCTTCATCGCCGTTTTCGCCGTTTCCGAAAATCCCGCCCTTCTTTTTGTTTGGAAACCCACGCAAGTTGCGGTCACTCAAATTTCTGGCTGTTCCCGGTCTGCGTAGATCCCACCCTTTTCCATCGGTCTCAACCGGTAAAGTCTGTGGTTCGATGTCCTGGTTTATGTTGTTTAAAACTACCGAATGTTCAACGAAATCCGGAGGGAGAATTACAGCAAAAAGAAGAATCGGCGGGACCAGTAAGGACACCAATATACCGATCTCCTTCCGGAGGCGGCCTTTCTTGCCGGTACGAAATGCGGCCAGATAGAGCACGAGGCTGTGAATAAAAAATGAGCAAAAGCTTAAGATAAGGATAGCCTGGGTTATTCCGGAACTTTGTCTGGCTACAGTTTCCGAAGCCCGGGAAAAGTTTAAGAGTTTATAATAAATGAAGGCTAGAAAAAACAGCTCGACCACGGCAAAAATTTGCCCTTTCAAACCCGTTTTAAAGATAACTGCGGTCAGCATAAAGGCAAACACACCCGCAGCTATAAAGACGAAGGAGAGAGAACCCGCAAACGACATAACCAGGATTGACAATCCAAGAAAAAAAACAGCGGCAAGTATCCATACCTTGAGTTTGAATTTGGGGGGAGACAGGAAAAACGCGATGATCATTTCACCGGGGACAAGGACAAACCAGAGCCACCACCCGTTTAGATCGTAGGGAACTACAATAGCAGGATGAAATACGGGAATTAAAAATGCGATTAAGTATAAAAATAATCTTGAAAAAAATAGTGTCATATAACCTTCATAATAAATATACACTTCTTTTTATTATTATTAAATAATTTTCACTGAAAGCCGCGCCTCCTCCGCCTGACCCCGTAATATCCCCTTTACACTGCCCGTAGTCTTAGGATTATCTTTACGGAGAATCCAGGTATAGGGGAGAAAAAGCATACCGGAAGGCTTAAAAACCGTAAACTCTGTAACAGATTCGGTAATGTTTCCATCAAAGAGCATCGTTCGAAAAACAAAGGGTTTCTGGGTGGAATAATTCTTAACAACATCGGTTACATGGTGGTCAAAAGCAGTCATAAAAATAAAGACTTCATCCGCCTCTCCGGGAGGGATAAACTGCTTTGGGTCATTTTCAAAAAAAAGGGTGCTTAACTCCAGTGCGTATTTTTTTATATCTTCTTCGGATTCGATCTCTCGTATTCCACGGCCTGTCTGTATTTTAAAGTGATATTCCGGTGCTCCTTTTTTTATGCTCCACAAAAACGAAAGAAGCCAGCTTTTTAGATAGT
>JBFMGN010000239.1:0-5481 GCA_040752435.1 Spirochaetota bacterium | reverse complement strand
TGGGAAACAATGGCATACAAGTACAATAGGATCCCTGCACCCAGGAGCAGACCGCCGGCACTGATAAAAATCAAAAAAGCGACCGGATGGGACCATATCAGGGTTATGCCTTCCACGAGCAGACCCGCAATCAATAGAAAACCGGATAACCGTAGAAATTTAATCAGTCCTTCTCTTGTCTTCATTTTCCCGCCTCACTTTGCCAGAACTTAAGATTGTCCAACTCGTCAATCCCATGAATCTGAGTATGACACTCCAGACACGAAAGCGTACCGGACGTTATATCACCAAGGATACCTTCGTGGACCGGGTTCTCCATAAAGGCTCTCGATCCATTATGACAGTGCAGACACTCCCGCTTGTCGTATGGGGTATAGAGCTTAAGTTTTTCCGGAATCTTTCCCAGATAGTTGATGTACACGTGCCGTAAACCGCGCAATTTAGACTGAACATCACCGAACATCGTATAGTTGGTATGGCAGGTGTAGCAGGCCGATTTACGGGGGATCAGATTATTTTGGAAATGCTTGGCCGGCAAGTAACTCTGATCATCAATTCGGAGACTCTTTCCATACGGTTCCATCACGTGGCAGGATAGGCAGAATTCCGTCGATTTTGAACTCTCGAAATGGGACGAGGCTCCCAGCACAATCGCCAGGCCGGGAAGAATGAAGAAACCAAAGAAAACTAAAATCTTGCCTCCTTTATTATCGGTCATGGAAGGTTTCACAATAATTAAGATTATCAGTCCGACGGTAAGCAGAATAATCACTATGATGAAAATCATACTCCCTCCTTATGATCACTATAGATCATCCGCTTCAGGCCGTCAACTGAAACTCTTCAGGCCGGTAATGATTCAACCGAGCTAGACACCGATTCTTTTGTGGCAGAGAGTACATTGATTGTTACTTTTATAAAGCCTGTGGTTCACAGGCGCGGGCTTGATCTGTTCATTCGGATTGTGGCATATAAGGCATTCCGCCATTCCCTCCAGGGGATGGGGGATTTTGTCTGCCTTACGCACGACGGATACCACTGACTGTTTCCAGCCTTCAGGGGAGTGGCAGTTGTCGCAGGAGGAGGTAAAGTGATTTTTGGGTCCCGTGTGGCAGTTTGTACATTGGTTCGACGGCTTTTCTTCTCCCCTGTGGCACTGAAAGCAAACCGGCTTGCTGTGGCCGGCCGTGAGGGGAAATGGATGGGGTGCAGACCCGGAGGATTCAAAGGGGGCCCACTTTTCCCCATGGCAGGCGGAGTTGGCGCAAAAGCTGGAATCATCAGTCCCATACTGTAACGGTCCGTGACAGGCAGTGCAGCCCTCAACCGCCAGTATCCGGTGTTCGAAAATGAAGCCCGGCTTACGGTGTGAATCCGGCTGTTGTGTAGAGGCGGCCGGTATCAGAGGCGGCTGGCTGTCCGGTCCGGTCGTAACGGGAAGGCTGTGGCACAGGGAGCAGCTTAAAGGGATGGACTGACCATCCTGGCTTATATGTTTTCCATCGTGGCAGCGAAAGCAACCGGGAAAATCTTTATGCCCGGTCTGGTTGGGAAATGACTGCCAGGTAATGCCTGGGTTTTTAAACACCAGCCGCATAACCAGTTCCCTGGACTGGACTTCCGCCTGCCGGATCTGGTCAGGATAGGATGTCCCCGGGGTCTGGTATTTTTCCTTGTAGCCTGACCCCCAGGCTTCCACCGCGGATACGGCCTCTTTCTGGTCGGCATAATCTGCACTTAGCAACTGAGTAATCTCCTTTTTTGCCCAGGGCAGTTCAGGGCTGATCTTTCCTTCAGCCAGGGCGCGATCCACCGTTTTTTCCGGAGTGAGAAACGGATGACCGACCCGGTTGTGGCAGTCCAGACAGTCCATTACCCTCTTCTCCACCTCCTTATTCTGTCCGGCCGGTAATACCGTGCCTGCCACGGAATATTCGACGGCAGTGCCATCCGCTCTTAAAACTTTAACCCAGGGGATGTTCAATCTATGCTCATCGGTTGCAATGTATTCGACCCGGTTTGCGATATGCCAGTGAATACCTTCCGTCAGACCCTTATCTGCTTCCCGGCCGCCTGTTTTAAGGACCAGGAACAATCGCCTTTCAGAATTACGTTCATCCGGGAGGTAGTATTTGTTTTCCTTTAGCGAGTCCCCGTGGAGGGAATATGAATTGTGACACCGTTCGCAGGATTCGCTGGCAGGCCGCATGGATTCGGACTTAACGGGGCGGTGGTAGGTTCTAAAGATTACTGCCGGAAGATGCTTGAAATGGGAGGTCTTTATAATCATGGAACGAATCGTGCCGGTGCGGCCCATATGACACTCGACGCACTTGATGCTGGCGTGGTAGGAATCCTGAAAAGCCGCCGGCTCTTCGGGATGGACCTGATGGCACACAGCCGCACAGAACGACGTGCTGTTGGAATATTCCCACACCTGGATTGATGCAACCCCAAGCACAAGAAAACCAGCCAGAAAAATGAGGAGAATCAGTATCACCGTACGGGCGGGGTGTTTATGAAGACTAAAAAACTCTTTTATTCCTTTCATACGCCGGGTGCATCCTTTTTAAGTTACGTCAATTATTTCCGTCAATTATAGACTATCAAAACCGATTGTCAAGTAATCGTACTTAACTATTTTCGTTGACAAGGGTACTGTCACGGAATTCGTAACAGTGCCCGGCTGCTTCTGCGACTTTCATATCGTGGGTGGCGGCAATTAAAATTCTCCCATCCGTGCTTAATGCCTGCAATATGGATATAATCTGTTTTGCCCTTGGAGGATCGAGATCAGAAGTCGGCTCATCGGCAAGAATCATCAACGGATCGTTAATCAATGCCCGGGCAATGGCAACGCGTCGGTTTTGACCGATACTTAATTGATGCGGCAGGTAGTTCATCCGCTCCTCAAGCCCGAGGTCTGCAAGAAGTCTTGAAGCTTTATTACGAAACCCTTTTAAACTTGGCTTCATTGTCCGGGAGCACATCGCCGGAAGCAGCACATTATCGAGTGCATCAACCGACTGGATCAGTTGAGTACCCTGAAAGATAAAACCGATATACCTGTTGCGAAACTCATCCAGTTGCCTGGCAGACATTTCAGAGAGTCTCATATTTGCCAGCAGAACATCGCCGCAATCGCTTTTCAAAAGACCGCCTATTATGTTAAGGAGGGTCGTTTTACCGCACCCCGAAGGACCCAACAGGGCAATAAACTCACCCCGCTTCACGGAAAAACATATATCCTTCAAAACAGTAATCGTTTCACCCGAGGGACTTTCAAAAGTTTTACAGACATTGACTACCTGCAGCATGAAAGTCTCCCTTAACTAAAGCTCTCCCCGGGCAATGGCGGTGGCGGGGTCGACACGCGAAGCTCTGATGGCGGGATAGATGACGGTCAGTAAGCCGGTACCAAAGGCAATCAGAATGCTGAGTAAGCCGTGGTTCAGCATCACTCCTATACCGGGAGCGGCAAAGGTTATTAGATTACCGGAAACCAGCCATGTCTCAATCACCTGCACAAGGACGAAGCCCAAAAGCAATCCTGCAATTGCCCCGATAAGAGAAAGAAGACCGGCTTCAAGAAGAAACATAAAAACAACAGCAGGAGGACGTCCCCCGACCGCCCGTATTATTCCGATTTCTTTTTTCCGCCTGAAGACCTCCGCCAGGAAATGATTCCCAATGGAGACCACGGCAATAATCCAGATAAAGATAAACAATAGATACATGATCCTGGCTGCCAGCAGAATGTTATTTTTCGCCTGCAGGGCGAGATTCGACATCACATTCACCTGCACACCGGGTATCATGGCAAGTTGATTTGCAGCCTCGTATAGTAAGCCTTGGTTTTCAATTTTTATAAGTACGGCGCTGATTAAATTTTCCGGGCGATAATCCCCATCCCATAAATGTGAAAGATATGGACTTAAGGCGGCAAGTTCGCGTGCCTTATTGATGGGCATAAAAATCGTCTCGTCAAGGGCCAGGCTGCCTGTGGATTCAAGTCTGCCTGCCACGGTGAAAATTCCATCGAGGATAACAGCCCGACCTCCGAGAAAGGACGGCACTTCTTTACCGATGATTATTTCGTTGTCTTTAAGCGAACGTTTGAGTTTTTCTTCAAGCCACGCTTGCAGGACAAAATCAGTCGCCTGGTCAAAACCGACCAGGCGGTATTCGCCTCCCAGGCTGCAGCAGCTTTTATTAAGGGTCTGGGCAAAGAATTGCGGACTGAACCTGGAAATTCCAGGTACATCGGTTATTTGCTCGATTACTCCGTTCGGAAGATATACGTTCATTGGTTCGGGTGAAAACAACATTATTTCGATTGATGATCCCATCTTTTGGGGTAAAACGATTATGTCGGCCCCCAACCGGTTGATGGAAATATCAACTCCTTTGAACATCCCCCAGACTATTTCCTGGCTGAAAAAAAATACGGAGGTAAGAATAACAATCATTGTAAAAGATAATAACGCGTGGGTTTTTCTGTGCAGAATGTTACAGTACGCTATTCTATACAGGGCCATGGTGCCTTCGCAACGCCATCATTTAAACCGATCACCGAAATTCCAGGAATGGCACAAGGCACAATTATTTTCAAAGGGTTTATGAGCATGATGGCAGCTTGAACAATCCAATGGTCCCTGATGGGATGAATGAGGATTTCTATCCCCCCACTTAACGGCCGTTTTTTCCGCCAGACTTTATAATCATTGCCGTGGCAGCTTAAACATTTTTCAGTCGTCGGTGGAACCGGTGACTGATCATCGGATTTCGGGAATGCATCATGGCAGTTTTCGCATGAAAGCCCCAGTTTAAGATGGGCTTTATCAAGATAAACGGATGCAGCCAGATTTTTTTTAATATCAGCGATTGTCCTCCTTTTTATTTCTTTTGGTTGTTCCGGAGCAGATGTTTCCACTTTTTTTTGAGTTGCTTCGATCTCCTGTTCAGTTTCTTTTTTTCCGTTCTCCGAAGAGGAATCTTCCTCGTTCTCTTCCTCTTTTTCAGAAACCAACACTTGTTCTCCTGCTGCAACCGGAGAAACCGCAGCCTTCTCCGTCTTTCCGCCGCACGAGGAAAGCAGAAAAACTACAGTTATCGATATCGGCAGCACTATTCTCAACAATTTACAACTCATGTAACTACTTCTCCTCTAGTATTAATAATAAATAGAGGCAATTTCAGAAAACAGATTTATTAGCCGCGAAATCACGCGGAAAGCTGCAACCATTAATACTTTTTCCTTCTATTTCCGCGGGTTCCGTGGCTACCCAATATGCTTGCCCTAGTTTCTCGCCCCCGTAGGGGACTACCCTCCTTTATCGCCCTAAGAAATTTCTCACAGAGTACACAGAGACTAAGGAGCGCAATAAGGGTTAAGGCAACATGCAAGGCTGCACCTCCCTTGATTATAATACTGAAAGTCTCAATTCCCCCTCTGTCCTCTCCGTGCCCTCTGTGTTCTCT
>JBFMGN010000238.1:0-5531 GCA_040752435.1 Spirochaetota bacterium | reverse complement strand
CCCCTGGAAGGTACGGTAAATCCCTTTCGTTTAACTATCGGATTTGCAGAGAAGGCGAAAGTATTAGGAGCCGAGCTGTATACCCATACCGAAGTTACCGGGATGGAAATTTCGAGAGGAGAGGTAAAAGCGATCGTTACAGAGGAGAATACTTTTATATCAGATCTTGTAATTGTAGCCGCCGGAGCATGGACAAGAGAAGTCGTGAAACTTGCGGGAATCGAGTTACCCGTTTTTTATGAGCGGGGGGAAGCTATGGTGAGTGTCCCGGTTTCCCCGTTGATTCGCGGGATGATTACCGATGGCGGTCTATTTCTCAAAAATCAGCCAAACCATGCCATGGTGGTCGGATCATGCCTGGCTCAAACCTTATGGGGGAATATTATCTTAGCCCAGGCTACAACCGACGTCGATAATTACGATTGTAGTTCCACATATGAAGGCCCGGTCAAGGTAGCACGAAGAGTTCTATTTTTTTTCCCGGGGTTACACAATGTAGAAATCTTAAGAATGTGGGGAGGAGTTGTGGCCTATACCGGTGATAGAGCTCCAATTTTTGGCTTCTTGGAAAATCCTCGTAATCTGTTTGTTGTTGTTGGATTTCACAGTGCCATTGGGATTGCATCCGCTCTCGGCTCTATGGTAGGTGATATATATCGCGGCGGTAGTATCTCGCACGATTTTACTCATTATTCACCCAAAAGATTTTCTTCTGTAAAGCGGAGGTGAGTACGAAGAAAAGCTTCTGCTTCGCCGGCTAGCTCCGGCTTAAGACAAGGAGAGTATGAGAACATGCTTAGTGTAAACAAACGTGCTATGAAGGTTGTACGAAAGATTATTGAGGACCACGAGGCTCTCGATGTGGGGATCATGAGGCTTTCAAACGGCTCCACCGTCATTGACATGGGAGTACAGTATCCGGGCGGTTGGTCGGCGGCGAAATATCTGGTAGAGGCAACGTTGGGCGGTCTGGGAACGTGTACGTATGGTACCTTTATCCTGGATGAGTTTGAACTACCACAAGTGGAAATCCATGTCGATAAACCGGTCATTGCCTGTCTAAGCTGCCAGCTTTCCGGCTGGGCTTTAGCCCAGCTTAAGGGCAATTCCGGGATTGTGCCTCTCATTTCAGGCCCCATTCGAACAATTATAAAAGAAGATGACTTTGCACGGGAACTCCCGTACCAGGATCACAGTGACGAAGTTGTGGCTGCACTTCAAAGTGAGACCTTGCCCGATGAGAAACTGACGTCATACCTGGCAGAAAAGGCAGGACTTACCCCGGATAAAGTTTACCTTCTAACTGCCGCAACAGGTAGTCTTACGGGTATGGTTAATATAGCGGCCAGGACACTTGAAACAGCCCTCTGGCAATTACATAAAATGAGGTTTCCAATAGATAGAATTATCTCTGCCTGGGGAAAGGCTCCTATTCCACCTCTTTCAAAAGATGAATATACAGCGATGATCAGGGCAAATACGTATGTTTACTATGGTGGAACAGCGGGTTTTATTGTGGAATGCCGGGATGAAGAGATTGAAAAAATACTTTTGGAAGTTATTCTTTCACCGGAGACAACAAAACAGTACGGTATTTCCTTTGGCCAACTCTTAAAAGAAGCAGGTGGAAATATTTTTAACATGAAGGATTTTACCCACAGTGTTACAAAGGTCATGTTTTACAACCGATTGACTGGAAGGTCTTTTGTTCAGGGTAAAAATGACCGTACAATGCTTTTAAGCTGTATTTAAGTAACTCGTTTTTACAAATATAGTTAATAAGATACTTTTTCCGGCACGCGTGCTGAAGATTAGAAAAGCGGGGTTTTGTTATGAAATACAAGAATGTTGTGATCGAAGATGTACATTGTGAATGCACCGATATGTTTATTTGTCGAACGTTGCTTACCTCCCTTTCAGAAGAGACAGCCCTTAATATGGCGCTCTATATAAGCGGGTATAGCGTTATAACAACCGCACCTATCCAGGTTTGCCTTGAAGGTATTCTGCCGGCATCCGAGACACCCGACGGTAGAACCGGGGTGATTATCCAGTTTAACGCACCCACCGCAGTAACATTTGAGAGATTTCGTAAGGCTTTACTCGATAGATTATTCGTACTTCCTCATCTGCCAACCTGTTCTCTCTTCAATCTTTCGGCCGGTGAGCAAGAGACTACGATTGAAGTGGGGCAACGGCTGGGCAGATGGGGTGACGGTTTTAAAAAAAGAGTAACGATAAATGAGGGCTATTGTCCCACGCTTAAAGATGAAATTGCCGACAGCAAGGTTCCCAAAGGTGCAGAAGCTGCTATCGAGTACCTTTTGGTGGGAATTAATGAAGAGCTAATCCGAGGCGGGCTGAAAATTGCGATTGATGCTTTTGCATCAATTCCTGGAATAAAGTCGATAACCAGCCCAAGTTTTGGAGGCCGGTGGGGAACCCACAAACTCTACCTGCCGGAGATTGTCGGCTTAAGACCAGGATAAACGCGAAGGTGCTTTTTACCCTTTGATGCACGCTCTCACAGAAGAAGCTGGAGGGCTTCACTTTTTTTAACAAGGAGAGGGTCTACGATTTTAGTGAAAGATATTGATTACTTGATTCGCGATGCATAGAGGGTAGACCAGTATGTTGATCTTTTAATTGATGAAAATCACGTTAAAAGCATTGGTCATATCGATAAGCAGGAGTTAGGGGAAGAAGTGGCCGTACTGTACTGCTGTTCATTGTACTCACCTTACTGCAGCAGAGATTGAGCTTACAAGGGAGCAGGTCGTTATACCAATCTACAATCCCAAGAGTAATATGAAGTTAGGCAGCGGCCCAACACCGGTGGTAAAGATGTTACAATCAAGTTTGGTTGTTGCGCTGGCGACTGACGGCCCTGCATCCAACGCTCTGATAGATGAAGGCAAGCTGGCCGATATTGCAGTTGTAGACTTATCAGCGCCCCACATATATAGTGTAAGCAGTGCCATTATGCCTTCTCTTATTTATTGTGCCAAAGGAAGTGATGGAGAATTATATGTGCCCTGATGAAGCCGACTGGAAAATTATCGAAATCATGAGGAAGGGACGCGAGCATTACAACACAATAGCCAAGAAACTCAATGTCTCGGAAGGCATGGTTCGCCAGCGAGTGCGGCGGCTCAAAGAAGCCAATATCCTCATTGAGCGGGCCCTTATTAATCCGGATGTCCTTGACAATCAACTTGTCGCTCTTGTGGCCGTTAACATCTCGGTCTCGAGATTGTTGGAGGAAAAAGCTCGGGAAATCTCAGAACTGGAGAATGTTCTGTCAGTGTCAATTACATCCGGCAGGTACGATCTTCTTGTAGAGGTACTTGTTGACTCAAACAAAGGTTTGGTACACTTTATAACCGAAGAACTTTCACGGGTGGAAGGCATTGCCAAAACCGAATGTTTTCTCTTGCTTAAAAGCTACGGGAAATATGTCTGATCCACCTCCCGGAACAATATTTTATCTTAAGTCAGCCGATCGCTCCCGGAAATACATCCTTCTTTACGATGAGCCTCACTTGATAAACGTATTTGAGAACGCCAATCGGTTAATCTATTTTTTCATACCCAAGCCCGATCTTGGAGACCACACCGGTTTTATAGAGAGCCCGGGCAATCAGCCAGCCTATAAGACCGCCGCATATCGCTCCACTGATGAAGGCTGTGATTCCCCCTACAATGATCGCATACGTACTCTGCAAATGGAACAGGAAGATATAGACCTCGCCGATCATTAAGCTTCCCAAGCCGGCCCCGATCATAACTCCGGCGAGCTTGTCCCGCCATCGGAATATACCCATTCCAAGATCGACTCCAAGGCCTTCTACGGCGGCGTACAAAATAGCCATTGCCCCCATCCATCCGATAGGACCCAGAAAGGCGAATACAGGCGTGGCCACATTCATCAAGGATGGAAATACAAAACTGGCAAAAACAGCGCCGACAACTGCTATTGCCGCCATTGTTAGAAGGTTGATAGTAGATAGCCTGTAACGTCGCCTGCCTTTTTTTGCAGGTCCCGTCCCCTCTTCTTTCTTTTGCGATGTTTTGTCATTTTCTTTTTCTTCAGCCATTTTTATCTCCTTACTCATTAAAGTTTTCTCCGGCGACGCCGGAATTATTGTTTACATGCGCTCGGGTTAAAGAATCATCCGTTCCTTACACTCCTTGTTCTTGCAGCCTTTACCGCCTTTAACCGATATGTACGATTCCATGGCCGAGTATGACAAAGTAAACAAACAGAACCACACAAATGGCAGCATGTACAAAGGTAAAGATTTTGGTTGACCTGGAGACAATAATCGCGTGGATGATGGTTCTCTTGCTGTACGCTCCAAATCCCCGGCTGTCCATAGCAATGGCGGATGCCTGAGCTCGACGTATGCCGCTTACTAAGAGAGGAATAAGGAGACTCCAATACAGTTTCATCCTGGACTTAAATCCTTTGCCTTCATCCCCCACTCCCCGGATTTTATGAGCATTCTGAATTACCATCGATTCATTTTCATAGAGAGGTATCAATTTGAGAGTATTGTATGCCATGTAACCGATCCGGTACGGGATTTTACCAACCTGAATAAGGCTTTCTACCATTCTTCTGGGATCGGTCGTCAGAGTAAAAAGCACCGACAAAGAAACTATGACTAAAATTCTAAAAAGCGTGGAGATTCCTTCGATGATCCCTTCCGCGGTCACCCGCACAGGTCCCCATGTGAAAAGAACACGTGCAGCTTCCGGGTAATAAACCGTCTGCCAGGTTGCGATAAAAAGACCTATGACCAGAAAGAAAGCCACTGAGCGTATGTATTGCCGGATAGATATTTTTGCCACAATAAAGGCTAAGATTAAAATATAGAGGTACCAGAATACCGTGTACAAAAGATGAAAATTAATAATAATTATTATAACAATTATAAAATTCCACCCAAACTTCCAGGTCGGATCCATCTTGTGGAAGAAGGTATTCCCAGGTATGTATTTAAATCGCGATTGAGTCATCAATGTGCCTCCAGCGTATCAACCAACTCATCAACTGTGTAGATTTCGGGTAACCTATCAATTCCATCGGCGGTTAATAGTTGAACCAGCGCATAGATTTCGGGAAGAACAAGGATGTTTGACCTGATGGATGAGAAATTGAGAAAAAAATCCTTCTTCGATCCGAAAAAAACCAGCTCGCCTTTATCCATAACCAGGATTTTATTACAGTACCGTGCTACAAGGTTCATATCATGAGTCACAAGAATAATCGTTGTTCCCTGCCTGTTGGTATCCATCAGGATCTCTACTATGTTATCGATATTTTTTCGGTCCTGTCCGCGGGTCGGTTCATCGAGAATCAGGATATCGGTCTTTAAAATAATCATGGTCGCGACACTCAATCTTCTCTTTTGTCCCATGCTAAGCCTGAAGGGATGTTTGTCCTTCATGTTCTCAAGCCCGATTAATGCAAGCACCTGATTCACCCGTGCATCTACTTCTGCCTGCGGTAATTTTTGGGCCTTGAG
>JBFMGN010000237.1:0-5531 GCA_040752435.1 Spirochaetota bacterium | reverse complement strand
CAGGCCAAAAACGGTTTCCCTATCATAAAAACTTGACTCTCCGGTCCCCTTCTGCTTCAGGTGAGGTACCACAATCAACCGGCCGGACCCGGGCTTAAGCCCGGCCGCGCCTTTGTTCAGGGTTTCCCAGGTTTTATGACCGAGCAGTGCTCTGAAGTGCTCCATTGAGTCGCCGCAGGAAACAATTCGCCCGGCAAACTCCGCTTTCCCAGGTCCAAAATGGGGAGTATTGATATAACCATGCAGATTATTGTTTACCAGGATCTGGGTACCCGAGGAGCCCAGATAGATCATAAGGTCTCCCGGGGAAATAACACCGTGCCCTATAAGTGCGGCAAAAGAATCACCGGTGCCGGCAATGACAGGCGTACCGTCGGGAAGACCCGTTTCTGCGGCAGCCTGCTTTACAATACCGCCGACAACCGATACCGCGGAAAAGAGGTCCGGCCAGATATCCATCCGGTTCCCCAATTTGGCACAGGCTGAACCATCCCACCGAAGGCCGGCGTCATCAAACAGCCCGCCGACGAGTGTCGCCGTGTCATAATCACAAGTTACCGCGCCTGTTAACCGGTAGACTAAAAAAGCGTGCGGATTGACAATCTTAGCCGTTTTTGCATAGTTTTCAGGTTCAGAGTCTTTGAACCAGAGGAGTTTAGGAATCAGATTCCCAAGGGTTATTTGTTCCGAAAGGGTCCGATTTACAAAAGCGAGTTCTGCCTGCGCCCTGAGATCTGTATGCATAATAGCATTGCGCACTACCCTGCCCTCTGCATCCAGCGGACACAAACCGGGTACAAAGCCTGTTATTCCTACAGCTTTAATCTGTGAAGCGGCAATACCGGAGTTTTTTAAGAGTCTTCGCGCAACATTTTTAAAACTTTCCCACCATGAGTTTTCCGGGTCCTGCTCCGCCCAGCCGGGATTGAGCCGTATGGTCGCATGTTCGGCAGTACAGAAGGACAGAATCCTCCCTTCACAGTCAACAATTACCCCTTTGGCACCGCTGGAACCAAGGTCAAAACCCAGAAGATATTTTTTCACCCCGGGCACTTCTCTTTACACCTCAACCACTACCCTGTATGTATCCAGAGCAAGGCCTCGTTTAAACCCCTCTTCAATCCGAGCAAATGGGTATCGTTCACTTACAAACTTTTCCATTGGCAGCAATTTGGCGGAGATTATCTCGGCTGCTTCCCGGAATGTCTCTTTTGTATGTTTGGTTACACCGGTAAGATAGATCTCATCATAGTGAAAAACCATCGGGTCAATGGAGATGGGCGTGGAAGGCTTGATCGCCCCATAAACAACAAGGACCCCGTTTTTAACCAGCAGAGTAAGCCCTTGTTCAAGGGCTTTTGTCCCTCCGCCTGTAAAAAAGACCGCCTCGACCCCCCGTTTATCGGTAACTGCCGAGACTTTCGCCTTCACATCTTCTGTAAACGGATCAACAACCATGTCGGCCCCGAATTCAAGGGCTTTCGCTCTTCTCCACGGGTCGGGTTCGCTTACAATTACATAAGCCCCGCGCCGTTTAGCCAGGAGAAGATGGATAATCCCCATCACACCGCCGCCAAGCACTACGGCCGTATCTCCGAAGTGCAGGTTACTCCGACCCACACTGCGGATTGAGCAGGCCAGGGGCTCAGCCAGAGTTCCGACGGCCGGATCGACACCTTGATCGATCTTGTAGACCTCATAGCCTTTAGCTGCAATATATTCTGAGAACCCGCCCGGTCCCCACAGAGCTCCGCAAACGGATTGGCTGCCTGTATTTTCACAGAGATTATCAAACCCTCTACGGCAGAAATAGCACTCACCGCAGCGGGTAAGGCTGGCTACAACCACCTTATCGCCTTTTTCGAGCTTCTGTGCAACCTTAAGTCCTGTTTTTTCAACGCTCCCGCATATCTCATGGCCGCCGACAAAAGGATATGCCCCGGGAACACCTTTGTAGTATCCCTGCTCCCAGGTGCAGATACCAACCGCCGCGATTTTAACCAGAATTTCATCTTCTGAGATTTCCGGCCTAGGGAAATCTTTAAACTCTATTTTACCGGGACCTGTCATGACTGCTTTTTTCATAGATCGTGCCTTACTTTATCAGGAGTTCAAAATTTCAACGGCCCTTTCAACACTCACTTCGGCATGGATAAGAGCTGCCAGCGCCCTTGTCATGGAAAGGGGATTCGGCGCCCCCCAGATGTTCCTTCCAATCGCAACCCCGGCAGCGCCGCTCTGAATTGCATCCTTTATTGAAGCGAGAAATTCCGCCTGATCGTCGGTTTTGGCTCCGCCGAGGACTACCACCGGGCAGAAACACCCCTCTACCACTTTTTTGAATCCGGGCTTATAACCTATTTTAATAAAATCCACGCCCAGCTCGCTTGCTATCCTTGCGCTTAACACGAGATTCTCCAGGGTCTTATAACTTTGATCGCTGTCGAACCCCCCCGGTACCATTTCACCTGCCACCGGCATTCCAAGGGATTCGCATTCTGCCACAATCCTGGCGATATTGGGCAGCGTGATCTCCTCAACCCCTTTTCCTGGACCGCCGTTTACAATAACCGCATCCGCCCCAAGCTTTAATGCGTATTCGGCCTTATACACAAGCCGGCTGTCATGCCCGGTTCCAAGTTTAGTGGCCGCGATATCAAGACGGGCTATTAAACCGAGCCCCGAAAGTTCTCCGGCAAACCTCCTGGCAAATCCCATATTTGCAATGACCGCATCCGCGCCGCCTGCAACAATCTGTTCTATTACTTTAGCCGGCTGTTCAAGTCCTTTCACAACTCCGGCGTTTGCTCCATGGTCCATAGCGACAATCAGCGAGCGGCCGTCCATCTTAAAAATATGATTCATTCTTCTTGTCTTATCCATTCATCCGTACTCCTTCTCTGTGCGTTGAAAATATCATTTAAGTTCAATTTCAAAGATATAACGGTCGCCCCGATACCAACTGGTAACATACTCAATCGGAATATCGTTTTTTAACATTGTTAATCGTTTTGAATATAAAATCGGAGCGCCTCTATCGATTTGAAGATATTCCGCCTGCTCTTTTTCCGCTGCTCTGGCTTCCAGGCTTTCTCTCGCCAGCGAAATCACCAGGTTATATTTGTTCCTCAAGATATCATAAAGAGACTCTGTCTCAAGATTCTCATCGAGCAGCCCTTTGCAGTGTGTGCATGGGAGGAAAGCATCCTGTAAAACGATAGGCTCAGCATTCGCAAATCTAAGACGGCGCAGGTAATATGCTTTGTCTCCGGCTGAAAGCTTAAGAAGCTCTCTGATATTCTCGTCGGGGTCAAACACCTGGGCAATCAGGACTTTTGAGTGCACGGAAAAACCCCTCCGCGTCATATCTTCCATGAAGCTTGTAATTTTTGAGGAAGAGGTCTCAACCCGGGGTTTGCATACAAACGTACCCTGCCCATGCACGCGGTAAAGGTAACCCTCATTAACCAGCTCGGTCACTGCATTCCGCGCGGTCAAACGGCTGACATTGTACATCTCCGCCAGCTTTGGTTCCGAAGGGATCTGGTCGTCCGTTTTCAGAACCCCGGTGACGATTTTCTTATATAAATCTTCTTTAATCTGCCAGTAAACCGGCACATGACTATTCCGGTCAATATTCATTTTCCTAATCCTCGTAATTTATTAAGGTTGCGTTTTTTATTAACCTATTTGTCATCTACATCCTACTCCGCTTCGGAGATATAGGGCGTCCCCCAGCCTTTGGGTGCCACCCCGGAGCCTGCAATCAGAAAGGCAATAAGAGTCAGAAGGTACGGCATCATTAAAGGGAACTGATAGGGGATTGTACTTCCCATGGCCTGGAGGTTCAACTGAAAGGCATCAACAATACCAAAGAAAAGAACGGCGATCATTGTACCGATCGGGTTGAACCGCCCGAGAACGATGGCCGCAAAACCGATAAAGCCTTTACCCGCGATCATATTGTCTACGAACAATCCAAGATCTCCAATTGTCTGAGACGCACCGCCGATGCCTGCAAAGACTGCCGCCCAGAGAACGGATAGATAGTGGATCCTATTTACATTCACACCCATCGTCTCAGCGGCCGCCGGATGCTCGCCAACCGCCCTGATTTTAAGACCCCAGTTGGTCTTAAAAAAGACGATAAATACGACCGGGACCAGGATGTAGCCGAGATAGGTAAACCCGGTTCTCTGGAAGAGTACACCCAGGTAGGGGATCTTAGAAAGCAGGGGAATGTTGAGCGGGGGAAATACGGCACTTTCCAAAGCACTCGTATTTGTTCCGAACATAGTTCTTAAAAAAGCACTGGTGATACCAAGAGCGAACAGGTTAAAGGCTACACTTATTACAACCTGGTTTACTGCCAGAGTAACGACACAGAAAGCATAGAGCAGTCCTGCCAGCAGGCTGATTATAAGTGTAAACAATATACCCACCCACAGCCCAAAATAATATCCTCCCAGAAAGCCGAAGAAAGCTCCCATCAGCATGAAGCCTTCCATTCCCAGAAAGAGAATGCCGCTTCGCTCAGAAAATATACCGCCCATGGTTGCAATCAGCAGGGGCGTAGCCAGCCTGATAATGCTGGAAAGGAATTGGGGTGATATAAACAGAGCCGGCAATTCATTTAACAAGGCTTAAAGACTCCTCCTGATATTTCTTACAACTCTCGGCAGGGCATGCGACCCGATTACAAATAAAATCGCCAACCCCTGGATGATATAGACAAAGGCTACTGGAATTCCAAGGTCAATTTGAAGGCTATTCGCCGCATTTCGTAAGGCGCCGAAAAAAAGGGAAGATATGATAATACCGATCGGATTGAGGTTTACCAGGAGTGCGACTGCTATGGCGTCAAAACCGTACCCTGGCGAGAATCCTTCCAGCAGGCGGTAATGAACCCCCATTATCTCTACCGAACCAGCTATTCCGGCCAGTGCACCGCTTATCATCATGGCCGATACCATAATTCGCTTTATGTTGATGCCGGCATACCGGGCTCCATCCAGGTTAAACCCGACTCCACGCACCCGGAAACCGAAAGTTGTCTTGAATAGCAGGCAGTAGACAACCAGAACCATCACCAGAAAGAGCCAGAGCCCCGAATGGAGATTGCTGCCCGCGATAAGAAAACCCAGCCTGGCTGTGGCTGCTACCGGTCGTGAATGTGGGAAGACGCCGGCCGGATCTTTCAACTGTCCTTCACACCCGATATTGAAAATCCCGGCGCTGTAAGAAAACGCAACGGCGAGACCGGTTAATCCCAGGGGAATGGCGTAGATCAGGCTCTCGGAGAAATTATCAACCGTTCCGAATGCTCCATAGACAAGCTGCCCCAGCACATTGAATAGATTTCCACCTTTAGGCACTACCAGGCTGGAACCGACCAGAACGCCGACAAATACTCCGGCTGCGGGTATCGCCGGTTTTGATAATACCTTCCAGCTTTGGCTCTTTTTTATTACAGCGTTCAGATTCATTTTTTATCCTAAGTCTAAAACGTTCGTACTTTTTCGGCCTGCCAT
>JBFMGN010000236.1:0-5539 GCA_040752435.1 Spirochaetota bacterium | reverse complement strand
ATTATACAGATAGCGAAAAAGTTAAAAAAAAACGATTCCGAATAATATCCGAATAGTGAATGTTTTTCGAAAACCGGTACAAATGTACTATTAAAAAAGTATAAAAAAAGTATATTTATTACTATTTTCCATACACTACTAACCTTATGATTTTGTCTAAATTCTATACAGGAGGTGTGTATGCGTACACTAAAAGTAATTTTGGCAGCTGTACTTCTGATCTCGGTACTGATTCCAGGGGTATTTGCTGCAGGCAAGCAGGAAACAGCAGAAGGGAAGGCAGTTACTCTTACCATTGCTACTGTGAACAACCCGGATATGAAGGTAATGGAAAAGCTTTCACCCCAGTTCACCGAAAAGACGGGGACACAGCTTAAATGGGTCATTCTTCCGGAAAACGAGCTGCGCCAGAAAATCACAGAAGATGTCGGACTTGGAGCTGGGAAGTTTGACATCGTCACGATCGGCATGATTGAAGTACAGAACTGGAAAGATTATGGATGGATAAGCTCTCTGCAACCGCACTTTGATAAGATGGATCCGGCAGCGAAGCAAAAATATGATCTTGACGATCTTATGCCAAGCGTGACTAAAGGTCTTACGGTGAAAGGAGAATTATTTGCGCTTCCGTTCTATGCGGAAACAAGTATCGTATTCTACCGTAAAGACCTTTTTGTGGAAAAGGGTCTTACAATGCCGGAGGAACCTACCTGGCAGCAAATCTATGATTTCGCAGGAAAGTTTCATGATCCGGGGAACGGGTTTTACGGTATCGCCATTAGAGGGCTGCCCGGATGGGGTGAAAACATGGCGGTCTTTCCCACCATGGTAAACTCTTTCGGGGGACGCTTTTTTGATAAAAACTGGAAGGCAACATGCGATGAACCTGAGTTCAGAGAAGCGCTTGAGTTCTATAAAAAAATCATCAAGGAAGTTGGTGAGCCGGGCGCGACCGGTGTTGGATTTACAGAGGGACTTACTTTAATGGCTCAGGGCAATACGGCAATGTGGTATGATGCATCTGTTGCAGCAGGGTTCCTGGCCAACCCGGAAGAATCGAAGGTCGTAGGTAAAGTTGGCTATGCCAAAGCCCCTGCCGTGCGCAAGAAAAACAACGGCTGGCTATGGTCCTGGAATCTGGCAATTGAAAGCGCCAGCAAACACAAAGAAGAGGCATTCCAGTTCCTTACCTGGGCAACCAGCAAAGACTATATAGAGACGGTAGCCGGATATAAGGGATGGATGAGTGTGCCACCTGGGACAAGAATCAGCACCTATAATAATAACAACTACCAGAAGGCCGCAGATTTTTCCGAACTGGTTCTTGAAGGAATAAGGAGCGCAGAATACGACAAGCCAAGCTTAAAACCAGTACCGTATACGGGCGTTCAATTCCTCCAGATCCCTGAATGGCCGCACCTCGGAACTGAAATAGCCCAGGTGCTTGCCGCCTATCTTGCCGACAAATACACGACTGATGAGGCCATTAATAAGATGCAGGACCTGTGTAACACCATTGCGAAAGAAGGCGGCTATCAAAAATAGAGAATGATTATGGAACTGGGGGAGCCGGAAACCCGGCTCCCCCAGCTATTATGGAAAAAAGATAATTCGGGTACGGAGCCTATGAAAAAAAACAGCTCATTCCTGAGCTTGAAGTACGAAATTGAGGTTACTCTACCGGCTATCGTTGTTGTGGCAATAGTAACCCAAATACCGATTATTTTTACACTGTTTAACAGTCTGATCCGGTGGATTGTTGTTCGACCCGATCTGCCACGGGAATTCGTTGGTATCAAACACTATGCAGAGCTTGTCACCAGCAGCGAGTTTTGGATCGTCTTCAAGAATACGAGCGTGCTTACCGCTTTTTCTCTGGCATTTTGTTTTATTCTTGGAATTTTCTTAGCGCTGCTCATCTATCGCAGATTTCCAGGGGTTGGGGTTGTCAGGACTCTGCTAATTGCCCCCTTTTTTATCAGCGATGCTGTAATCGGCGTGTATTGGCGAAACGTGATGTTGGGCGCCACCTATGGGCTTTTACCCGTTTTTTTCAGGCGCCTGGAGATGCAGTTTCCCGATCTTTTAGCACAGTTTCCGCTTATCCTCATTATCGTTCTCATCGTCTGGAAGTGGACGCCATTTTTCATGCTTATTCTTACCGCAGGCCTCCAGAGCATTCCAGAGGAAGTAATCGAAGCCAGTATCGTCGATGGTGCAAATGGCTGGGTTCGTACAGTAAACGTAATCCTTCCCCAGCTGAAGACCCATATGAATATCAGTCTTATGTTGGGTCTAATATTTGTTCTTAAAACCTTCGGATTGATTTTTACCACCACGCATGGTGGTCCTGGATATGCTTCCACTAATTTTCCCTACTATATCTATAGAACTGCACTGTTAGGATGGAATGTCGGCCGAGGGGCCGCCATAGCCGTACTGGTAGTAATAATATCATTGGCAACCATCATGATACTGTTCCGATTCTTAAGAAGATCGATAGGAGAATAAGGATGAAAAAACGTGTACCCCCGGCAATAATAATTCTTGCATTTTTCTTTGCAATTCTTTTCTTCTTTCCTATCTTCTGGATGGTACTCATCAGTTTCAAGCAGGAAGTTAATGTGGTAAATATTTCACTCCTCTTCAGTCCAACTATCCGGCATTACAGAGAGATCTTCCAGGGAAATATCAGCCATTTCATTGCTAATTCGGTTGTTGTAACTATGACGTCGATATTCTTTGCCTTGGTACTGGGGATACCGGTTGCCTATGTACTGGTGGTGGGAAAGCCTAAGAAGGGTGAAGATATCTTCTTCTGGTTTATTTCAACGATCCTGCTCCCTCCCGTATGTGTGATAATTCCAGTATATTTGGTATTTAAGACCCTTGGCTTGCTCGATACTCGTCTGGGACTGATCTTTGTGTATACTGGGATGCATATACCCATAGTAGTCTGGATGATGAGATCGTTTTTCAATGACATCCCCTTTGAGCTGGTAGAAAGTGCTCGTGTTGATGGATCGACTGAGTTATCCATTTTTTTCAAGATAATGCTCCCTATTTCACGAAACGGGATCTGGGCAACTATACTCCTTATCTTCATCTTTATCTGGAACGAGTTCTTCTTCGCCCTCAGTCTCACTTACACAAAAGCCGCGACTCTTCCGATATTTGTTTCTTCATTCATGACCCAGGAAGGATTGTTCTGGGCTAAAATGTGCGCGGTATCGACGGTTGCAGCCCTTCCGCCCATACTGCTTGGCTGGTTGAATCAAAAGCAGTTGACCAGGGGGCTTACGATGGGAGCCATTAAAGGTTAGCATTCGTTAAGAAAGGCTATGGAGAACAAGATCGTTCTGATAAGAAAGCCCAAAAGGGCGGATGTTATAGTACAAAGGATACCGGAAATTGCAGACAATGAAGTATTAATCAAGGTCATGGCAAACGGGATTTGTGGTACTGATGTACATATTTTTGAAGGAAGTTATATGGGGCAATACCCCATTGTTCCCGGTCATGAGTTTTCCGGTATTGTTGAGAAGGCAGGAAAATATGTTACGAGAATAAAAAAGGGTGATCGTGTTGCAGTTGAACCTAATATAGCATGTGATAACTGTTGGTACTGCCTGAATAATGAGCAAAATTTTTGTGATAATTGGCAGGCGATTGGAGTAACGCTTCCGGGAGGTATGGCGCAGTATGTAACAGTGCCGGAGAAGGCAGTATTCAGTATTGGATCGATTCCATTTTCAGTCGGGGCTTTCATGGAACCTCTATCCTGTGTCTTACACGGGATTGAAAAGCTTGAAATAAAACCGGGACAGAGGATATTAATTATAGGTGCCGGACCAATCGGGATGCTCCTTTTACAAATTGCACAAATTAAAGGGAGTACCGAAGCTACAGTAATCGATACTAATTCAAAACGAGCGGAATTCGCGGAGAAGTTTGGGGCAACTGCAACCTCCAGTTCGCTGAAGGAAGTTAATGGTTCAGCATTTGATGTGGTTATCGATGCCACTGGTGTTCCCGATGTAATGGGAAAAAGCATTCATTTTGCACGAAAGGGGGGGAAGGTATTGCTCTTCGGGGTCCCCCCCCAGGGGAAAACATATTGAGCTGGATTCATTCCGGGTCTTCCAAAAGGGGCTCTGTATCTGCTCTTCCTTTACTTCTGTAAGAAATAGCTATCAGGCGATTGCCCTCCTGCAATCTGGGCGGGTAAAAGTGGCAGATCTTGTAAGCCATACGTTACCGCTGGAATCCTTTGAAGAGGGAATTGAGCTGGTTATGTCCAAAAACATTTTCTCGATGAAGATAATCATAACGCCAAATGTCGAGTAGGCGTAGCCCAGGTCCGCCGCCAGAATCAAGCGTAGACATTTTTAAGGAACAGCACTCCACCAAAGCGCTCTCTTAATTAAATCGAAATCTTTGAAAAAAATGCTTGACAAATGAAAAAAAAGGTGCAATAATGAATCAATAGTTTCATAAGGAGTTATGCTTGCATGATAGAGCCATCGGCCAGTTTTAACAGAATAGTCAAAGAGTATGATTCTTTTACCGGGCAACAAAAAAAGATAGCCGGATATATTATCTCTTATTTTGATGAATTTGTTTTTTTCTCCATTTCACAAATAGCGGCCAAACTCTCTGTCAGTAAAGCGACCATAGTCAGATTTGCCCAGCAGCTCGGATACTCAGGTTTTCCGGAACTAAAAGAGGATCTTTTTCAATATTACAGGGTGTATTTAACTCCCGCTGAGCGCCTGCAGCATTATATCGGGGAAACCAAGAATGAAGAGTTTACCTACGCCAGCATCACCCGCAAAGAATTGAAATACCTGGAAGAATCCATTTCCACTGTAGATGAACGGATATATCAGGAAGCGATTCAGGCTATATGTAAGGCCGAGAGCGTATACATCTACGGTAGCGGTCCTAATGAGCCGCTGGCTGGTCATCTGGCTTTTAGACTTTCCCGGTTCAAGTTGAAAGTCATTAAAATGTCCGATTCCGGAAAGAATCTTTTTGAAAAACTCTTCTGGATAAACAGGCAGGACTTTGTGGTGGTCTATGCTTTCAATAAACCCTCAACCGATTATATAAGCCTGATGGAGGTTCTCAAAGAAAAGGGTACCCCGGTTTTATTGATTACTGACACCCTGGTTCCCCCGATGATCAGATATACCCGCCTGGTTTTATACGCCAAAAGAGGCCCTATATGGTTGTTTCACTCACCGTTGGTACCAATGGCGATTACCAATGCCCTGATCATCGGTGTAGCTAATCAACTCGGTGAGAAAGCTGTCGACTCCCTGAAGGAATTAAGTGAAATGCGGAGAAAATATTACGACCATGAAGGTTATAGCTCGCTGGACAGGGAAATGGAGTCTGAGTGAGATTGAACATGAAGGGAAAGATGATGTTTGGAGTGTTGGTTGATCTAAGGAAAGCAGAAGTTCATACAGGCGAGATGCCGGAAATTAGCGCGGATGAAGTGTTGATTAAGAACGAGGCATGTAATATCTGCACT
>JBFMGN010000235.1:0-5588 GCA_040752435.1 Spirochaetota bacterium | reverse complement strand
TAATAACCTTATTGCTTCTTGCGATTCCCCAGCATATGGTGGCAGTGCCGTTGTTCCAGATATTGAAAAATCTGAAACTTATCAACTCCTATATCGGAGTTATATTGGTTCACACCGCATGGGGTTTACCGTGGATTATACTCTTCATGCGGGGATATTTTTCAACCCTTCCCCGGGAGGTAGAAGAAGCTGCCAGTATTGACGGTGCCGGACATTGGAAGACCTTTTTAAGAATAATTCTTCCTATGAGCTGGCCTGGATTGGCATCCGTTGCATCACTTCAGCTTACATGGGTATGGAACGATTTTTTCCTCGCTTTGATTTTTATTTATAATCCTGAGAGACTTGTTGCCACCCAGCGTATACCCCTGCTGCGGGGCCAGTACCATGTGGACTGGGGAATAATAACCGCCGCGGCGATTCTTATTACAGCCGTCCCATTGTTGGTTTTTGCGTTGCTGCAAAAATACTATGTGAAAGGGTTCATTGGCTTTTCTTCAAAATAATGGTGGAGCATCTTGTAAAGTCCGAAGATGATCTGCCTGCCTACAGGTATTTGTTTGAAAATATCCGGTATGAGCCGGATTATGATTTTGCAATGAAACGGGCGAAGCAAGTTGGTGAAATGGGGGTGGTGCTCTGTTATCTTCCGAGAAGCCCCTTCATGCGGATGCTGGTTCTTGATATCGGCATCGATACTGTCGCTTATTTGGCATCGAATTTTGAGGATGAATTTATGGAAACATTCGAGGTTGTAAGAAAAAACCTTGATAAAGCAAGCCGGATTGCCGTTGACAGCCCCGCAGAAATTCTAATGATTCCGGAGAACCTGTCGGCGGAGATGGTTGGTCCGAAGTTCTTTGAAAAATACTTAAAAAAGTTTCAGACGGAGTGGTCCGGCAGGATAAAAGCCGCCGGTAAATATTCCTGTATTCACATGGATGGAACCCTGAAAGCGCTTTTAAAAGAAGAATGCTCAATCGGGCTTACTTTTATAGAAGCCTGTACTCCCAGGCCGGCCGGAGATCTTGGAATAGAGGAGTGGCCGGCTTACATTGAAAACAACCAGACCATCCTCTGGGGAGGAATTCCGGGGGTTTATTTTACCGACAAGATATGCGAGGCGGAGTTTGACCGGCATTTAAAGGAAGTGCTTTCCGTGATGCGAACCAAACCGCGCTACGTACTTGGCGTTGCCGACCAGGTACCTCCCGATGGGGTTGCCCGGCGGGTTTGCCGCGTGCGGGAACTTGTGGACGAGTTTGGGGTGTATAGATAGACTTCCAACTATTGCGGATGTTGTAAATTGTATTTTCCTCCACAATCTGCTATCGTATATGCCAGATATGAAACAGAAATATCAACCCTCATGGCTTCAGGAAATTGACGCTCTTCTCGGCAATGCTTTTAAGGAAGGCAGGCACCAGTTGTACGAATTTGAAGTGTACAAGATCCTGGAAATATTGGGATTAAAAACGCCCCGGTATTTTTTTGCACGGGATGAGGCCGATATTACGAACTATAGCCTGTCCCTATTCGGAAGCAGCAAAATTGTGCTTAAAGTGGTTTCAAAATCTATTGCCCATAAGCAAAAATTGGGCGGCGTAAGCATCGTCTACAAAGACCTCGAGTTCGTGCGATACTCTTTTAAGAAAATGAGATCCGTTTTCCAGTCCCGCGGTCAGAATATTGAAGGTATTCTTCTGGTGGATTACATCGATTATTCTAAAGATCTGGGCAATGAAGTTCTTCTCGGTTTCAGGGAGAGTGAGAGCTTCGGTCCTGTAATTTCCTTCAGCAAGGGGGGAACAGATGCGGAACATTTTGCGGCAAACTTTTCCGCTCCCAACCTGCTCCTGCCGCCGGTAGACCGCGAATGGGCTTCAGCCCTTTTATTATCCACCAAAATTCACGAAAAATATGAGGCTGAAGGAAAAGCGGATTATATTACCAAGATAATCGACGCTGAATTGAAATTAAGCTCTTTATCTATTTCCTTCTCAAATTTTTTCAAAAGTACTGCGGGATATACCATAAAAGAGTTTGAAATTAATCCATTTGTATTTAACTATGACGATAATTTTATCGCTCTCGACGGGTATGCAACGTTTAAACCGAAAGAAATAGAACCTGTGGATTTAGCCCTTAAGCCGAAAGAGACTTTGTCGCCCTTTTTTGAACCCAGGGGGATCGCGGTAATCGGGGTAAGCAGGTCGGAATCCCTAAGTGCCGGATATGTTCTTGTAAAAAATCTCCTTCATACAGGGCGAGATGATGTGTATTGTGTAAATGCAAGAGGTGGAACGGTTGAGATTTCCGGCAAAACCTACAGGCTTTTTACCTCCATATGCGAAATCGACGATCCAGTCGACCTTGCCATTATCACCGTACCGGCCGAAGCGACTCTTCCGGTTGTTAGGGAATGCGTCAAGCGGGGAGTAAAAGGAATACTCCTCATCCCCGGAGGTTTCAGCGAAATAAATAAAAACAGGGAAGTTGAAGAAGAGATTCTTGCAACTGCGGGGAGGCATTCAATTCGACTCATGGGGCCAAACTGCCTTGGGATAATCCTCGCCGGGGATGAAAATAAAAAGGGGATGAATACATTTTTTATTCCCGAAGAGAAATTCAAGGTAAGCCTCGATAAAGAAAAGAATGTCGCCATTTTAAGCCAGAGCGGCGCAATGGGCATTATGGAAATTTACAATCTGAAGAATGCCATATCTCCCAGGGTGATTGTCAGCTACGGTAACCAGTTGGATATCGATCCTGCAGATCTTGTTCAATATTTTGACAGTGATCCGTCGGTGGATGTAATTGGTTTATATATCGAAGGTTTTAAACGGGGAGGCGGAAGAAAGTTTTTCAATGTTGGCTCCAAAAGCAGAAAGCCGATAATCGTATATAAAGCCGGGAGGACTGAGGCCGGGAAAAAAGCCGCCCAGTCTCATACCGCCAGTATTGCGGGGGAGTATGAAGTGGCGAAAGCAGCCATGAAACAGGCCGGTCTTATCGTCGCCGATTCCATGATTGACCACGGGGATTTTGTCAAAACCTTCGCCCTTCTGCACGATTTTAAAGTATCGGGAAAACGGGTTGCAGTTATTGCCAATGCCGGGTATGAAAAAACCTACGCGGCGGATAATCTTGGAGATATGGTGCTGGCTGAACTTGATAAACCAACGGAGGAACGCCTTAAAGAGGTACTGCCGCCCTTTGCCAATGTGGATGCACTCCTTGACCTTACACCCATGGTAACCGACGAGCAGTACGAAAAGTGTATCGACATCATGCTCAGTTCGGACAAAGTGGATGCCATCTGCCTCTCCATTGTACCCCAGGCACAGATACTTCATACCACGGATGAAGAGATCGATACATACAAGGAAAATATTGCAGCCCGGATTGTAGCGACGGTCCATAAACACAAGAAACCCGCCGTCATTTCCGTTAACGTTGTGTACGGGACTGATGCAATCTATAATAAATTCGGCCAGGTGCTCGATGCGGGCGGCGTACCGACATTTCTTACCGCTGAGCGGGCAATGGTATGTTTAAATGCATTTATCCGCTATAAGCTGATTAAGGAAAAACATGTATTAAGCGAATGGCTTCGCTGAATTGCGGGATCTTAAGTCTTTTGGGATGATGTGAAACATCAGAATAGTTTCAACTGGGTTCCTTTAATTATTCCATCAAAATTCAAATTGAAGATGAAGAGTACACCATCAGCGAGGGGCCGAATCTGCTTTTCAATATAGTGCTTATAGTCAATATCGTCATGGGGCAGTTGTACGGGAATCGGTCCCCTTAAGGTGATAACATACTCAACCGACCTGATCCGCTTCGCTCCATCGGGATCAAGAAGACGGGCCGCCCGTACGTGGGGAGGCACATTTTTCACGTATTCTCCGGCAGGCCTTAAGAGCCGGCGTTTATAAACGATTTCATCATTATATTTACCGGCTCTCAAGTTCTGTACAAACCGCCCTATCCACTGTACGAGCTCCTCCCCACGGAACAACCGTCTGAACAGTTCGTGCTGGAATTTCTTAGCCAGAGGCGTCCAGTCGGACCGGACGACCTCCATCCCCTTAAATTCGAGCTCACCGTTCCCGGCAATCATTCCGGCATATCGCTTGAGCGCGCCGCCTTCCCCACCGCGCATGGCCGGCAGAAAGAACTTCTCATAATGCTTTTCATATTCCAGTTCCAGATACGATGTCACATTATATTCCTCCTTCAGCCTTCTGCCGAAGCAATCATTTATTTCTTTTACCAGGCTTAAGCCCCTTAAATCCGCCTGATTCGCCTCGTGCTTTTTAAGCTCGACGAACAAGGAGTCCGTATCCCCATACAATACGCGGTACCCCTTTTTTCGAAGGTATCCGGCTGCTTCCTTTAAGACCCACTGGCCGGTTTCGGTAACCGCGGTCGGAAGGTCGGGATGATAGAATCTTGAGCCGGGTGTCCCCATCACCCCGTAAAAGCTGTTCATAAGAATTTTGATTGACTGGGACAGATGCACATCACCTGTCTTAAGCGCTTTACTGCGCCTTTCGAGGAGCTCGCCAATATAATCAGGCAGAATGTGCTCACTTTGGGAAAAAGGAATACCCGCCGGGGTCATGACCGGATCATTCCCCGCCTTGAGCCTCGAATAGGGATCAATATGAAAGGTTCTGATGATCGAGGGGTACAGGCTCCTGAAGTCAAAAACCAGTACATGTTCATATAAGCCTGGTTCAGAAGTAAACACATATCCTCCCGGTGCCTGACCGATGGAAACAATATCCGCTACATCGGGGGCTGCATACCCTTTCCTGTGGATTCTCGGCAGCATAAAATAATCGAAGGTTGCAACAGACATGCTCACTTTGTCCATCCGCATACCGGTAATCCGGCTGCGAGTCAGAAGCTGATCCAGAATGCCTGTTTTTTGAAAAATTTCTGTTACCAGGAGGCAGTCTTCCAGATTGTACCTGGCAAGTGCCGTCTTGTCTTCCATGAAGCGCCGTTCAATCTCGTCGACTTTTTCTTTGTCAGAAGTTATCTCCTTACCTCTCCCCAAGACCGCCTGTGCCACCGTATTAAGCCGGTAATTATCAAAACTGAAAAATCCCGCCCTTAAGGTCTGGGGGCCGTCGATTACGAGCCTGCCGTCAATTTCCGCGGAAAGGAGGCCGGTTTGTTTTTGTTTGATTACAGGCTCCCGGCCGCTTCTCCCGGCCGAAAACTTCAGACCATGCTGCCTGTATTTATTCAAAAGAAAGTTTAGATCGAAACCGATGATGTTCCATCCGATAAGGATATCCGGATCCCATGCGGTTAATTCTTCAAGGAACTTAAGAAGAAGACGCCGTTCATCCGGCAGAAAGTCTAACTCTCCATCCACGTCCCCCGTCTTCCGGCTGGAGCCGCCGGGCCCCTGCTGCATGAGTACCTTCCTCAATTCGCGGCCATAGCCGCTTCCGTTAAGGGCGACGGAATATAGTTCCCCGCCGATTCCGGTCTCGATATCGATAGAAAGGAGTGTAAATCGGGGGTGATAGTCTTCCGGCCGCAGCCCGGGATTTACATACCGGATT
>JBFMGN010000234.1:0-5596 GCA_040752435.1 Spirochaetota bacterium | reverse complement strand
AAAAACGCTTAGGCCGTAATGTTGTTTCCCTGGGATTTGTTTCCCTGTTTACAGACCTCTCAAGTGAGATGATTTACCCTTTAATCCCGGAGTTCCTTGTCAGCCTCGGGGCAACCAAGGCAATTATTGGAATCATTGAAGGGATTGCAGAAGCAACTGCCTCCCTCTTAAGAACCGTCTTCGGCACGCTCTCCGACCGAATGAAAAAACGAAAGCTCTTTATCTTTTTGGGTTATGGCTTTTCAGCCGTTTCTAAGCCATTCCTCTATATTGCCAATGCCTGGACTGATGTATTAGCCGTCAAGTTCGCCGATAGGCTGGGAAAGGCCGCTCGAACCCCTCCGCGAGACGCGCTGATATCTACTTCAGTGGATCACTCCATTAAAGGAAAAGCTTTTGGTTTTCACAGAGCTATGGATAGAATTGGTGCTATCGGCGGCCCGCTTCTTGCCATGCTGGTCCTTGCAATAACAAACGATAATGTGCGTCTTGTATTCCTGCTCTCGGTTATCCCCGGAGTATTAGCGCTTTTCTTCATCCAGTTTGCCAAAGAGACTGGTTTTGAGAGGGAAAAGGGAGAATCAAAAAAAGGAAGTTTAAGAAATGCGTCATTTATTGTTTTCTTAATTTCCATCATCATCTTTCAATTGGGGAATTCCTCCAATGCCTTCCTCATTCTTAAAGCCCGTGAAGCCGGTTTGGCGGTTACTCTGATTCCGGTAATCTGGATTGTGTATAACGGCGTCTGTACTATTGCCTCGCCTCTCTTCGGCACACTCTCCGATAAAATCGGCCGAAAACCCATAATTATCGCGTCCTTTATCTACTATGCCATAATATATTCTCTCTTTGGTTTTGCCAATCAAGTCTGGATGTTCTGGTTTTTATTTGGGGCATACGGAATTTACTATGGTTTATCAGAAGGAGTTTTCAGAGCTTATATCGCCGATCTGGTTGATCCGGAAAACAGGGCAACCGCTTATGGTATATTCAATACCGGGATCGGCCTTGCTCTTTTCCCGGCTTCCCTGATCATGGGTGCGGTGTGGGATAGTTTTGGAAGTAACTGGGCTTTTGTTACCGCGGCAGGCTTGAGTTTTCTGGGATTTCTGATTTTTATTGTCAGTCTCTTTTTCCGGCGAAGACCGTACCATAAGGGATACAAGTGAGCAGTGATTTAGCCCGTGATTTTCTACTGGGATTTATAAAATTACATATACTCTATCATGCGAGCCAAGAGCCGATTTACGGCCGGGAATTTCAAAATGAATTAAAAAGGCATGGTTATGAAATGTCTTTTGGAACGCTCTATCCCATATTCCATAAGCTGTACCAAAAAGGATATTTAAAATTAGACAAAGTAAAGGTTAAGGGGAAAATAAGAAAGTATTATTCAATTACGAAAAGGGGGAGTAAAGTTCTTGAGGAATCTAAGCTTAAAGTAAAAGAATTATTTGATGAATTATTTGAAGAAAAATCCTTTACTTTTCCCGGGCATCCGTGAATAATCACTTTAAAAACAATCTCTTATGAATTTCTAAGTCTGTTATTTTAGAGTTTACGGGAATGGTATGATTATAAGAATATTCGAAATTGCGGGCAGCCTGGGTCTTTTTTTATTCGGCATGAAAATAATGGGCGAGGGTATCCAGAAATCGGCAGGAGCCAGCTTTCAGAACATCCTGAATATTATGACTATAAATCGTTTCGCGGCCGTTATGACCGGTTTTCTCATTACAAGTCTGATTCAATCTTCCTCGGCCACAACGGTAATGGTCGTCAGTTTTGTAAATGCCGGCCTCTTATCCCTCGTTCAGGCGATCGGCGTCATAATGGGGGCGAATATAGGCACCACGGTTACAGGGTGGCTCGTATCCATTATCGGTTTCAAGTTCAACATTTCCGCCATTGCCCTGCCCGCCGTCGGTCTTGGTATCCCCATCCTGTTTTTAAAGAAATTCCGTCAAAAATCCCTCGGTGAATTTTTAATCGGCTTTGGTATCCTGTTTCTAGGGCTGAACCTGCTGAAAAACTCGGTACCGGATATTCGGGACAACCCGGAATCTCTCAAATTTCTTTCCCGATTTACAAATCTCGGGTTTTCCTCCTACTTACTATTTGTCGCCACCGGGACAATAGTAACGATTATTGTCCAGTCTTCCAGTGCAGCCATGGCCATAACAATTACCATGGCTTTTTCCGGCTGGATCGATTTTCCGACCTCCGCGGCTATAATACTTGGTGAGAATATTGGAACAACAATTACAGCCTTTCTCGCATCTCTGAATGCCAATGTTCATGCGCGACGGGCCGCCCGGGCACATACCCTGTTCAACCTCATAGGAGTATTTTGGATGTCCTTCCTGTTTTATCCTTTTTTACAACTGGTGGACTTCCTGGTGCCCGGAGATAGCACAACCCCTCAGAATATTCCCGTTCATCTTGCTATGTTCCATACGTCGTTTAATGTGGCCAATACGATTGTTTTCATCGGATTTATCAAATATTTCGCCCGGCTGGTGGAATTCATCGTAAAAGAGAGAAAAGGTGAAAGCCTGTCGGGGTATAAATTCCCCTATATCTCTTCAACTGCCCTTCACAGCCCCTCAGAATTCAATATCCTTAAGGCAAAATACGAACTTGCGAAAATGGCGTCGAT
Source organism: Spirochaetota bacterium (assembly GCA_040752435.1). Lineage (GTDB taxonomy): Bacteria > Spirochaetota > Spirochaetia > SPDA01 > JBFMGN01 > JBFMGN01. The sequence goes on along the minus strand of JBFMGN010000234.1, from coordinate 2,937 downwards.
AGTCCATGAGATGTTCGCCATCTTCATCAAAATTTTTAATAATCCAAAGAAAAAAATGGGAGAAGAAGTTGACCATCTGAAGAACATGGAGGATTACACCGATGCGATGCAGGAGGAAATTTCCAAATATCTGGTCGAATGTTCCAAAGAAAATTTGAACGAAGTGAGCATCGAAAACGTGAATGCCATGATACGAATTACGGATGAACTTGAAAGTATCGGGGATAGTTGTTTCGCTCTTATTATCATTCTTCAGAAACGTTATGATAAAAAAATCAGTTTTCATGAAGAGGCTTTACAGGATATACAACCGTATATAGAAATTGTGGAAGATTTTCTGGTTTTCACCCAGAAGCATCTCAATAAACACATGACCGACGAGCTGTATGATATTGCCTTCCATATTGAAGAACAGGTAAACAAGTATCGGAACGTTCTAAAGAAAGCCGCCCAAAAGAGACTTAAAAGCGGTTCAAACGTTAAAAGCGAACTGCTCTATCTCGATGTTCTCAAACACATTGAGCACATCGGAGACTTTTCCCTGGAGATTGCGAAAGCTCTGCGGCAAATCAAGTAACACGCTGACCCTATCCAACTGCTTGGGTTAAAAATCCATAATATTTTTATTACCTTGACAGCCGTGTTAAACTGTTTTTAAGATAACTCAAATTTTTCTCGATTTCGAGGATGCGCCATGAAAAAAATTGGGATTGATATAGGTTCCCTTTATTTAAGTGCCGTGGTTATAGAAGATGATAAAATAACGGAATCGTTGTATTGGGAACATAGGGGTGATATCACAGCGGGTCTTTCCACTTTTCTTTCAAAGCCGGCTGCCAAAATATACGACCGTATCGGCCTTACAGGTAACGTATTAAGCCGCGACGGCCTGATATGTGACGGTATCCTGTCTACAGTTGAAGGTATTCAATATCTGGTTCCAGGATGCAGAAATGCAATTTCCATCGGCGGGGAATCATTTTCAATCATCTTTTTTGAAGAGAACGGCCAATATAAAGAACATGCCATCAATCCGCCTTGTGCCGCCGGTACAGGCAGTTTTATCGAACAGCAGGCGGAACGTCTTTCAATTTCAGTTTCGGATCTTGCCCAAAGAGCATCTACGTATTCAGGTAAGACGCCATTCATTGCCACGCGCTGCGCGGTCTTCGCTAAAACAGATATTACTCATGCCATGCAGGAGGGGTATTCCCTGGACGCAATCTGCAGCGGTTTATGCGAAGGTATTGCGCGAAATATTCTCGATACCCTGATAAAAGGACGAACCCTCCATTCACCCATTGTTATCACGGGCGGAGTGTCACTGAATGCCAAGATAATCAACACAATCAGGGAAATTACCGGTAAAGAGGTTGTCGTTCCTGTCCACGCCGAAAACGCCGGTGCAATCGGGGCGGCCCTTCTAGGGAAGGCTGAGGAAATCGATCCGGAAGAATTATTGAAGCCGCGGGATAAAAGGCGAAATGTAAGACGGCCGCTTGAAATGAAGCTGACACACTATCCGGATTTTAAAACCTTTACAATTTACACGGAAGATAACGTTGAAGTCTTTTTACCTAAAAAAGCATTTGATATTGATGGCGGTGTTTTCCTTGGAATCGATATCGGATCTACCAGCACCAAAGCCGTCATCATTAACTCAAATAAGGAAATTGCAGGTGGATTTTACACTGCCACGGGCGGTTCACCCATTGCCGCTGTTCAGAAAATCATCGGTAAGGCGAAGTCTACCTACCTCAATTTCGGAAACCTGAAAATAGAGGGTGTCTGTACCACCGGTTCAGGCCGGAAAATGATTAAAGAGCTTTTCTCCGCCGACATGGAAATAAATGAAATTACCGCCCACGCCAAAGCCGCGGTTTTTCTTAATCCTAAAGCGGATACGATCATTGAAATAGGAGGACAGGATTCAAAATTCACCCGGATCCGCGACGGCGAGGTCTACTTTTCCACCATGAATTATGTTTGTGCAGCCGGAACCGGCAGTTTCATAGAAGAACAGGCCAAAAGGCTGGGAGTTAATCTCTCCCTGTTTTCGGAAATGGCTATGAAAGCCCGTGCCCCCTATACAAGCGACCGGTGTACCGTGTATATGGAACGGGATTTAGGCGAACTCTTGAGCGAAGGCTGGTCGAAGGAATCCCTGGCTGCTTCAGTCCTCAATTCCGTCAGAGATAACTATATGGCGAAAGTCGTCAATAAAAGCCACCTGGGTGATTATATTGTTTTTCAGGGTGCCACGGCACGGAACCGGGCCCTCGTGGCCGCCTTTGAACAGCTCCTTGATAAACCGATTCATGTTTCCCCCTACTGCCATTTGACCGGTGCACTGGGTGCGGCGCTTCTGGGTCTAGAGAGCGGCAGAACCGGCTCCAGGTTCATCCTGGAAATGTACGCATTAAAACCAACGGAAGAGGTGTGTACAAAATGCGTAAACCATTGTCTGCTGACGATCGTTGCACAGAACCAGAAGGTGACCGGTTGGGGCATGAAATGCGGCAAGGATTACCATGAGCGTACGGGGAAAACTCCTGCCCCAAGCGGACCTGAAAAAAGGTTCCGCGCTCTTTGTCAACCATTCTTCAACAGAATCCCGCCCTTGCATGCGCGTAACGGAATCACCATCGGTCTTCCCCTGGCTTTGTACAATGCAGCTTACGCCCCGCTGTGGCATGATTTTTTAACACGCCTCGGATTCAAGGTCATCGTATCCGAGGTACGCCGGGCAGCACTTGCCCAAGGGAAGGAGATTGTCAACTCGGACTTCTGCGCCCCTATGGTTATCTCACACGGTTACATCCAACAATTGCTGGAAAAAAAGGTTGATTTCATCTTTTATCCTGCGATTGTAAATGAAGAAAATCCGGATTCTAAGGGTGATCTTCTTTTCAAAAAAAAGACTAAAGATGCCTATTT